>DATFHG010000142.1:0-10196 GCA_035248725.1 Gemmatimonadaceae bacterium
AAGAGCAAGGCGGAAGAAATTATTTCGAAAGTGAAAGCGTAGGTGTCATCCCGAGCGTAGCGAGGGATCTGAACTTCCGAGAAGTGCAGATTTCTCGCTTCGCTCGAAATGACAGCACGAGGTCTCAACCACACAGGGAACATCACAATGGCGAAGGCAAAGTTCGAGCGTACCAAGCCGCACGTGAACGTCGGCACGATTGGCCACGTCGACCATGGCAAGACCACGTTGACGGCGGCCCTCACCAAGGTCTCGGCCGACAAGGGCTGGGGAAACAAGTACGTCCCGTACGATGAAGTCGCGAAGGCGTCGGAGTCGCAGGGTCGTCGCGACGCGACGAAGATCCTGACGATCGCCACGTCGCACGTGGAGTACGAGTCGAACAAGCGCCACTACGCGCACGTCGACTGCCCGGGCCACGCCGACTACGTCAAGAACATGATCACGGGCGCGGCGCAGATGGACGGCGCCATCCTCGTGGTGAGCGCGGTCGACGGCCCGATGCCGCAGACGCGCGAGCACGTGCTGCTCGCCCGCCAGGTGAACGTGCCGCAGATCGTCGTGTTCCTGAACAAGTGCGACCTCGTGGACGATCCCGAGCTCCTCGACCTCGTCGAGCTCGAGGTCCGTGAGCTCCTGAGCAAGTACAACTTCCCCGGTGACGAAGCCCCGGTGATCCGCGGCTCTGCCACGGGCGCCATCCGCGGCGAGAAGCAGTGGGTGGACAAGATCGAGGAGCTGTACAACGCCCTCGACACGTTCATCCCCGAGCCGGTTCGCGAGACGGACAAGCCGTTCCTGCTCCCGGTCGAGGACGTGTTCTCGATCACGGGCCGCGGCACGGTGGCAACGGGTCGTATCGACCGCGGCCGCATCAAGGTCGGCGAGGAAGTGGCGCTCATCGGCTTCGGCTCCGACAAGAAGTCCGTCGTGACCGGCGTCGAGATGTTCCGCAAGCTGCTCGACAGCGGCGAAGCGGGCGACAACGTCGGCCTGCTCCTCCGCGGCATCGAAAAGAAGGACGTGGAGCGCGGCATGGTGCTGGCGAAGACCGGTTCGATCACGCCGCACACGAAGTTCGAGGCCGAGGTGTACGTGCTCACCAAGGAAGAGGGTGGCCGTCACACGCCGTTCTTCAATGGCTACCGGCCGCAGTTCTACTTCCGCACGACGGACGTGACGGGCTCCATCACGCTGCCGCAGGGCACGGAGATGGTGATGCCGGGCGACAACGTGCAGATGACCATCGAGCTGATCACGCCGATCGCGATGGAAGAGCAGCTGCGCTTCGCCATCCGTGAGGGTGGACGGACGGTGGGCGCCGGTGTGGTCACGAAGATTCTCGCGTAAGGAGCGGTCGCGGGTCGCTGGTCGCAGGTCATGGGCGGTAACGTCCTGACCGCGACCCACGACCTGCGACCCACGACCAAGGACTAGAACATGGCTGGAAGAATCCGAATCCGTCTCAAGGCGTTCGACCACGCGGTGATCGACCAGGCCGCGTCGGACATCGTGCGCACGGCGGAGAAGAGCGGCGCGACGGTGTCGGGGCCCATCCCGCTGCCGACGAAGACGCAGCGCTGGACGGTGCTGCGGTCGCCGCACGTCGACAAGAAGTCGCGCGAACAGTTCGAGCTGAAGACGCACAAACGCGTGATCGACATCCACGATTCGCGGGCGCAGACGGTGGACGCGCTCACGAAGCTGGATCTGCCCGCGGGCGTGGACGTCGAGATCAAGGTCGAGTGACGCCATGAGCATCGGAATCATCGGTCGCAAGCTGGGCATGACCCAGATCTTCAACGAGCAGGGACAGCAGATCCCGGTCACCGTCATCGAGGCGGAGCCGAATCCTGTCGTCGCAATGGAAAAGTCCGAGCAGGGCGTGCCGGTGGCGCAGCTCGGCCATGGTGCGCAGCGCCTCGCGCGCGAGGCGGACGGCAAGCGCACGCCGCGCGGTCGTCGCGCCGCGTCGCCGGCCATCGGTCACGCCAAGAAGGCGGGACTCGACGCGCCGCCGCGCGTGCTGCGCGGTTTCCGGCTCGACGACAACGACGAAGGCGTGAAGGCCGACTACAAGGTCGGCGACGTCGTGAAGGTCGACATCTTCGCGCCGGGCGAGATCGTGAAGGTCACGGGCACTACCAAGGGTCGCGGCTTTCAGGGCGTCGTGAAGCGTCACGGCTTCGGCGGCGGTCCCAACACGCACGGCAACACGCGGCACCGCAAGCCGGGCTCGATCGGGCCGGGCACCGATCCGTCGCGCGTCATCAAAGGCAAGAAGATGCCGGGTCACTACGGCGCCGAGCGGCACACGCAGATCGGTCTGCGCGTGGAGCGCGTGGACACCGACAAGAATCTCATCTACGTCCGCGGCGCCGTGGCCGGTCCCAAGAACGGGATCGTCCTGGTGCGCAAGCAGGCGGCGAAGTAAGGAACCGACGAATGGCTGACAAGAACTTCGAGGCACCGGCGTACACGGCCGCGGGGGCGTCGCGTGATCGCGTCGCGCTTCCCGGTGAGCTGTTCGACGGCACGGTCCACATGCCGGCGATGCACCAGGCGGTGAAGGCGTACCTGGCGAACCAGCGGCAGGGCACGGCGAAGACCAAGACGCGGAGCTACGTCGCCGGCGGTAACCAGAAGCCGTGGAAGCAGAAGGGCACAGGACGCGCGCGTCAGGGCTCCATCCGCGCGCCGAACTGGGTGGGTGGCGGCACGGTGTTCGGTCCGATCCCGCGCAGCTACGCCCAGTATGTGCCGCGCCAGGTTCGCGCGCTGGCGCGCAAGAGCGCGCTGAACGCGCGCGCGCGCGAGAACGCGATCGTCATCGTCGACGTGTTCGACTTCGACGCGCCGAAGACCAAGACGATGCAGGCGCTGCTCGAGAAAGTCGGCGCCGGCGACAGGAAGGTGCTCGTGCTCACCAACGGTGCGAAGCCGAACGTGTTCCTGAGCGGACGCAACCTGCCCAGGGTGCACGTCATGCCATACCGCGACGTCTCGACGTACCACATCCTCTGGTCCGATCTCGTGGTGATCGAACAGGGCGCGCTGACCGGAGAGGATTCGGGTGACGGCGCGTCGGACGCCGAGCAGCGATCCGAGGCGACCGGCGACCGGCCACAGGCGACGGGACGGACGAAGAGCGCGAAGGCGCCGAAGGCGGCGGCCAGGAAACCGGCGACCAGGAAGGCGCCCAAGGCGGAGAAGAAGAGCGCGAAGTCAGAAAAGCCGGCGGCGAAAAAGGCCGCCAAGAAGAAGGGGAAGTAGGCCATGCCGACCAAGCACGAGACCATCGTTCGTCCGCTGATCACCGAGAAGACGTCCGCGGCGTTCCAGGATCGGGGCGAGTACGCGTTCGAGGTGCATCCCGACGCGACCAAGCCGCAGATCCGCACCGCGATCGAGTCGCTCTTCGGCGTCAAGGTCACCGACGTCTGGACGTCGAACCAGCGCGGCAAACTGAAGCGCGTCGGCCGCTCCGCGGGCCGTCGGCCCAACTGGAAAAAGGCGATCGTGAAGCTCCGCGAGGGCGACTCGATCGAAATCTTCGAAGGCTAAGGATTCGCTAATGCCAACTCGTCAGTTCAAGCCGGTTACGCACGGAACGCGCTTCCGCTCGGTACCGGATTTCACCGAGATCACCCGCGACACGCCGGAGAAGTCGCTGACCGAACCGCTCGGCAAGAGCGGTGGTCGCGACAACCATGGCCACATCGCTATGCGGCGTCGCGGCGGCGGCCACAAGCGCAAGTACCGCGTGATCGACTTCAAGCGCAACAAGTTCGGCGTGGCCGGCACGGTGCGCGAGATCGAGTACGATCCCAACCGCTCGGCGCGCATCGCGCTCGTCGAGTATCCGGACGGTGAGAAGCGCTACATCCTGCACCCGCGCGGGCTCAAGGTCGGTGACCTCGTGACGTCCGGGCCGGGTTCGGACATCCGCACGGGCAACACGCTGCCGCTGGCCGAGGTGCCGCTCGGCACGGACGTGCACAACATCGAGCTGAAGATCGGCAAGGGCGGCCAGCTGTGTCGCTCGGCGGGCATGTCGGCGCAGGTCGTGGCGAAGGAAGGCGAGTACGTCACGGTACGCATGCCGTCCACCGAGATGCGGCTCGTCCACGGCAAGTGCCTGGCGACGATCGGCGTCGTGGGCAACGAGGAGCACGAGCTGGTGTCGTGGGGCAAGGCCGGCAAGGCGCGCTGGAAGGGACGTCGTCCCCGCGTGCGCGGTGAAGTGATGAATCCGGTGGATCACCCGCATGGCGGCCGCACGCGCGGCGGCCGGAACGTGGTGAGCCCCTGGGGCAAGAAGGAAGGCGTGAAGACGCGCAACACCAAGAAGTCGTCGCAGAGACTGATCGTCCGCGGCCGTCGTCGCGGCAAAGCCACGCAGAGCTAACCCATGGGTCGTTCAGTAAAGAAGGGACCGTTCGTCCAGGACGCGCTGCTCAAGCGCGTGCACTCGATGAACCAGCGCAACGAGAAGCGCGTGATCAAGACATGGTCGCGCGCGAGCACGGTGCTGCCGGAGTTCGTCGGGCACACGTTCGCGGTGCACAACGGGAACAAGTTCATCCCGGTGTACGTGACGGAGAACATGGTCGGGCACAAGCTCGGCGAGTTCTCGCCGACGCGTCTGTTCCGCGGCCACACCGGCGCGCGGAAGGAAGACAAGAAGGTCGAGACGCCCGTCGCTGCGGGCGCTCCGGGCGGCGCTGGCGCGCGTCCGGCAGCCGCTCCTGCCGCCGCCCCCGCGGCGCCGGCGAAGGGAGGCAAGTAAGCCATGGCCGCGAAGAAACAGGCGACGGGAGCCGGACGACAGGCGACCGGAAAAAAGAGTGCGGCCAAGAAGGCGGCCGCCAAGCGTCCCGCCGCGAAAAAGGCGGCGGCAAAGCGCGCGTCGCCTCCGTCGCAGCCGACGCGGATCGCCTATCAGCCGCGTGAGGCGCGGGCGTTCCAGCGCTCGGCGCGTCAGTCGCCGTACAAGATGCGCCTGGTAATCGACCAGATCCGCGGCAAGATGGTGAACGAAGCGCTCGCGCTGCTCGCGTCTTCGAAGAAGCACGCGGCCAAGCAGATCGAGAAGGTGCTCAAGTCCGCGGTCGCGAACGCGGAGAACGCCGCGCGGTCGCAGAACGCCGCGCTCGACGTCGACGACCTGTTCGTGAAGTACGCGGTGATCAATGAAGGGATCAAGATGAAGCGCTGGACGCCGGCCGCGATGGGTCGCGCGACGCCGGTGCTGAAGCGAACCAGTCACGTCGAGATCGTCGTGGCTGAACGTCCAGAGGGTCGGTAATGGGACAGAAAACACATCCAATCGGCTTCCGCCTTGGCGTCAGCAAGGACTGGCGCTCGCGGTACTACGCGGGGCGCGAGCTGCCGGCGCTGCTCAAGGAAGACGAGCTGCTGCGCAAGTATCTCAAGGCGCGTCTCGGCCACGCCGCGATCGCCGACATCATCGTCGAGCGCAAGCCCGGCAAGGTGGTGGTCACGCTGCACACGGGTCGTCCCGGTGTCGTCATCGGGAAGAAGGGCGCCGAAGTGGACAAGCTGCGCGACGAGCTCGCGCACCTCACGGGCAAGGAAGTCGGCATCAACGTCGAGGAGATCAAGCGTCCCGAGCTCGAGGCGCAGCTGGTGGCGGACAACGTCGCGAGCCAGCTGGCGCAGCGTATCTCGTTCCGCCGCGCGATGAAGCGCGCGGTGCAGAGCGCGATGCGCATGGGCGCGCAGGGGATCAAGATCAAGTGCGCGGGCCGGCTCGGTGGCGCGGAGATCGCGCGCGTCGAAGGCTATCATGAGGGCCGGGTGCCCCTCCACACGCTGCGCGCGGACATCGATTACGCGACGTCCACCGCGAAGACCACCTTCGGCACCATCGGTGTGAAGGTGTGGATCTTCAAGGGCGAGAAGGTCGAGGATCGTCGCGGCACCACGTACTCGACGGGGAGCTGAGGAGCGAACGATGCTGAGTCCGAAGCGCGTCAAGTTCCGCAAGATGTTCAAGGGTCGCACGCGTGGCGTCGCGCAGCGTGGGGCCGAGATCTCGTTCGGCACGTACGGCCTCCAGGCGATGGAGCCGGGGTGGATCACGAACCGCCAGATCGAGGCGGCGCGTGTGGCGCTCACGCGTCACATCAAGCGCGGCGGCAAGGTCTGGATCCGGATCTTCCCCGACAAGCCGATCACGAAGAAGCCCGCCGAGACCCGCATGGGCAAAGGCAAGGGTTCACCGGAAGGCTGGGTGGCGGTGGTGAAGCCCGGGCGTGTGATGTTCGAGATGGAGGGGACACCGCAGGACGTGGCGCAGAAGGCGATGGCGCTGGCGGCGGCCAAGATGCCGATCCGGACCAAGTTCGTGATGCGTGAGGATGCGCAGCACGCGGCGGAATCGGCGGGAGGAAAGAGCGATGAGAGCTGACGAGATCCGCGAGATGACGGCGGACGACATCAAGGCGCGCGTGTCGGAGCTCGAGGAGGAGCGGTTCCGCCTCCGGTTCCGCAGCGCGTCGGAGCCGCTGGAGAATCCGCTGCGGCTGCGGACGATCCGCCGGGACATCGCGCGGTTGAAGACGATCCTGACCGAGAAGGAGCGCGGCACAGGCAACGAGGGCGGAAACGGCGCACGGGCGGCGAAGCGCGCGCCGGCAGCCGCCGCTCCAAAACGGGAACGGAAGCGGGTGAAGAATGGCTGATACGACGAACACGCAGGCGGCGCAGCGCGGGACCCGGAAGGAGCGCGTGGGGCGCGTCGTCAGCGACAAGATGCAGAAGACGGTCGTGGTGGCGATCGAGCGGCGCGTGCCGCATCCCGTCTACGGGAAGATGGTCACGCGGACCCGGAAGGTGAAAGCGCACGACGAGGAGAACTCGGCGAAGGCGGGCGATCTCGTCCGCATCCAGGAGACGCGACCGCTGTCGAAGGACAAGCGGTGGCGACTGGTCGAGATCGTCGAGCGTGCGCGCTAAGCGTCAGAGGACACTTCGATGATCCAACAGGAATCCATGGTCAAGGTCGCGGACAACTCGGGCGCGAAGCGCGCGCTCGTCATCCGCGTGCTTGGCGGCACCAAGCGGCGCTACGCCGGTCTCGGCGATCTCGTCGTGATCGCGGTGAAGGACGCGCTGCCGAACGGCACCGTGAAGAAGGCGGAGGTCGCGAAAGCGGTCGTCGTGCGCACGGTGAAGGAGACACGCCGCAAGGACGGCAGCTACATCCGCTTCGACGAGAATGCCGTGGTCATCATCAACGACCAGGGCGAGCCCCGCGCGACGCGCATCTTCGGCCCGGTCGCGCGCGAGCTGCGCGAGAAGCGGTACATGAAGATCGTGTCACTCGCGCCGGAGGTCTTGTAAATGCGCCTGCTCAAGTATCGCAAGAGCGATCGTCCGCGCGCGGTCAATCGCAAGCGGCATCACGACAACGCCGCGCGCGTCCGCATCCACGTGACCACGGGCGATACCGTGCGCGTGATGCGCGGCGACGACAAGGGGAAGACGGGTGAGGTCATCCGCGTCTACCCGAAGAAGGGGCGCGTCGTGGTGAAGGGCGTGAACATCGTGAAGCGGCACCGCAAGGCCCGCCGCGCGGAAGAACAGAGCGAGATCATCGAGTTCGAGGCGCCGATCGCGGCGTCGAACGTGATGCTCATCGATCCGAAGTCGGATGGCGCGACGCGGGTGCGGATGCGCATCGACGAGGACGGCACCAAGGAACGCATCAGCGTGAAGAGCGGCGACGCGATCCCGCGCAAGCGCTAGAGGCAGGACATCATGGGAACCACAGCGAAAGAGACGAAGGAAAAAAAGAAGGGCGGCAAGGGTGGCACGCCCGGTGGTGGACGTCCGAAGGACCGCGAAAAGCGGTCGCGTGGTCCGCACGCGGGCGCGAACCTGCCGGTGCCGGCGCCGCGGCTCCGCGACTTCTACAACAACACGGTGCGCGCGAAGCTGCAGCAGCAGTTCGGCTTCTCGAACCCGCACGAGATCCCGGCCGTCGAGAAGGTCGTGATCAACGTCGGCCTCGGCGAAGCCATCAAGCAGCCGCGGCTGCTCGACGGCATCGTCGACGAGCTGGCGACGATCACGGGGCAGCAGCCGGTGAAGAAGCGCGCGAAGAAGTCGATCGCGAACTTCGGGCTGCGCCAGGGCCAGGAGATCGGTGCCGCGGTGACGCTGCGGGGCGCGCGCATGTGGGAGTTTCTCGACCGCTTCATCGCCGTCGCGATCCCCCGCATCCGCGACTTCCGGGGCTTGAGCACGCGCTCCTTCGACGGCCGAGGCAATTACTCCCTCGGACTCAAGGAGCAGATGATGTTCCCGGAGATCAATTACGACGACATCGAGATGATTCACGGCATGGACATCACGATCGTGACGAGCGCGACGCGCGACGATCATGCGCTGGCGCTGCTCCGCGAGCTCGGGATGCCATTCCGCACGACCGAAGAGAAGAGAGGCCGGTAAATGCCACCGAAATCCATGATCGAGAAGGCCAAGCGGAAGCCGAAGTTCAAGGTTCGCCAGCACAACCGCTGCACGCGTTGCGGCCGGTCGCGGGCGTACCTGCGTCGCTTCGGCATCTGCCGCATCTGTTTCAGAGAGCTCGCGCTCCAGGGAATGATCCCGGGCGTGCGGAAAGCCAGCTGGTAATCAGAACCTCCACGTCTACGGAAACGAGAGGACAAGGAAGAATCGCATGAGCATGACTGATCCGATCGCCGACATGTTGACGCGCATCCGCAACGCGTGTCAGTCCAAGCACCGCCGCGTGGACATGCCGGTGTCACGCATGAAGACCGAGATCGCGCGCATCCTGAAGGAGAACAACTTCATCCAGGACTACAGCACGGTCGAAACCGACGACGGCCGCAAGGTGCTGCGCGTGCGCCTGCGCTACGCCGGCGGGGAGCCCGTGATCCGCGAGCTCAAGCGCGTGTCGTCGCCGGGCCTGCGCCAGTACGTGGGCGTGGGCGACATCCCGCGCGTCCGCAACGGCCTGGGGATGGCGATCCTGTCGACGTCCAAGGGCATCATGTCCGACCGCGAAGCGCGCCAGTCCCACACCGGCGGCGAGCTCCTCGCGCTGGTCTGGTAACGGAGATCGAACGCATGTCACGAATCGGAAAATTGCCCGTGAAGGTTCCCAAAGGCGTGACGGTGACCGCCGACGGGACCACCGTCACGGTGAAGGGCCCGAAGGGCGAGCTGCGCCGCACGTTCCACGAGGATCTCGGGATCAAGGTGGACGGCGACACGGTGCTCGTGTCACGCCCGTCGGACGAGAACCAGCACAAGGCGTTGCACGGCCTCACGCGGACGCTGATCGCCAACATGGTGGAGGGCGTCACGAAGGGGTACGCGAAGACGCTCGAGATCGCCGGCGTCGGTTACAAGGCGGAGCCGCGGCCCTACGGACTGCAGTTCGCGCTCGGCTTCTCGCACCCGATCGAATTCCGCGCGCCCGCGGGCATCAAGCTCACGGCACCGAACCCGACCACGGTGCAGATCGAGGGCGCGGACAAGGAGGTCGTGGGGCAGGTGGCCGCCGAGATCCGCAGTCTGCGGCCCCCCGAGCCGTACAAGGGCAAGGGCATCAAGTACGCGGGCGAGACCATCCGCCGGAAAGCCGGTAAGGCCGGAGGCAAGTAATGCGTATCGTGGGAATTCCGAGGTCCGGCACCGAGCGCCGCTACAAGCGGCATCTGCGCGTGCGCAACAAGATCACGGGCACGGGCGAGCGTCCGCGTCTCGTGGTGTTCCGCTCGCTCAAGCACATCTATGCGCAGCTGGTGGACGACACCACTGGCCGCACGATCGCGACGGTGTCGGATCTGAACATCGAGCAGGGCAAGAAGGGTGAGCGCGCGGCGGAAGTCGGGCGGCTCATCGCGGAGCGGGCGAAGACAGCGGGCATCAGCCGCGTGGTCTTCGATCGTGCCGGTTATCGCTATCACGGCCGCATCAAGGCGGTCGCGGACGGCGCCCGGAAGGGCGGCCTGGAGTTCTAATAATGTCTGAACAAAATCCTGAAGGCGGCGCCGCGGAGACGACGGCGACGGAAGCTCCGGCGGCACCCACGCCGCGTCCTCGCGGACGTGGTCCCGGGGGTGGCGGCGGGCGCGGTCGCGGTGGTCCGGGCGGCGGCGGTGGACGTGGGCGTGGCGGTCCGGGCGGCGGCGGTG
>DATFHG010000143.1:0-7916 GCA_035248725.1 Gemmatimonadaceae bacterium
GTACGTGGCACGGCGCAGGCGTGACCGGCACCGTCTGCAATTAATGAAGGAGGCCGACGCCGCCGCGGAGCGCGCGGCGCAGACCGCGGCGATCGACGAGCTGCTGAGGGATTCGCGCCCGGGCGAGACGTCTTAATCCAATCCTAACTTTCGATGGCTCCGTGCGTTGACACCCTTTTCGGCGACCGATATCATCCCACTCCCTATGGCCGAAACCGAAGCGAATCCGCGTATGCGACCCCTCCTGTGGTGGGGGATTGCTCTGCTCGTCATCGCGGCGGGATATGCCGACCTCGCGCGCGGCGGTGAGACGCTCGCTCCGGTGTTGCTCGTGGTTGGTTATTGCGTGCTCGTACCTGTAGCAATCCTGCGCTCCTGAGCACTGGGCGAATAGCTCAGTTGGTTAGAGCGCCTGCCTTACACGCAGGAAGTCGGGGGTTCGAGTCCCTCTTCGCCCACTCGTTGCAGAGTCTCATCGTCGGAACAACGTTCGCAAACCCTGGGTACATGTGCCTACCGATTGGGAGGTTAGAACAGTGAAGTTGATGCAGCGCCGTGCAACGATCGCGGTCGCGCTGACGCTGGGGCTGACGAGCCCGGCAGCCTTGTCGGCGCAGATGAATCGCGCCCAGGGACCCAATCCCGACACGCCTCGCCTCCTCGTCGCCGTTTTCGCGAGCAACGACCGCACCGCCGGTGTGCAGGCTGCCGATGCCATCCGCACGCGCGTGTCGAATCTCGCGAACATCAAGCAGTTGTATGTCATTCCGAAGAACGACATCGTCACGTATCTCGAGTCGTCGGGATATCGTCCGGATTCGTCCCTCGGCACGACCGATCTCAAGGAGCTCGCGAAGCTCCTGCGCGCCGATGAAGTGCTGGCCGGCGATGTGCGACGCACCGCTACCGGCACGTTGCGCTTCGAGCCGCGTCTGATGCTCGCGCGCGATCCGGCGCTCGCCCAGCCGCTCCCGCCCGTGGAGGCCGCGAACGCCAACGACGCCGCGCGCCAGATCGAGAAATCGCTGAACGAAGCCCGCAAGCAGCTCGCCGACAACAAGGTGTGCGAGAACAACATCCGCGATTCGAAATGGGCCGCGGCGATCGCCGCCGCGAATGCGGGCATCCTGAAATATCCGAACGCGACCATCGCGCGGCTCTGCCTCGCGAATGTGTTCCTTGCCATGCAACAGTCGAAGGATTCGTTGCAGGCGCCGCCCGATTCGGTGCTTCGCGTGACCGAGGAGATTCGTCGCCTCGATCCCAAGAACTCGCAGGCGCTGCGCTTCGCGTACACGGCTTATCAGAAGAAGGGCGATCAGGAAAACGCCGTGCGCGCGCTGGTGGCCCTGCTCGCGCTCGAGCCGCAGAACCCCACGCTCCAGGGACAGGTCGTCACGGCGCTCGCGCAGCTCGGAAAGCCGTCGGTGGCGATTCCCATCGTCGACACACTGATCTCCCAGAATCCGGGCGACCCGCAGCTGCTCCGGCAGCGCTGGCTCCTGCTGCTCGCGGCCGCCGCGAACGACACGGGCGATGCGCAGAAGGCGCGCTTCGCGAAGGCGGTCAGCGCTGGCGAGGAGATGGTCAAGGCGGACACCACGCTCGCCGATAGCGTGTATTACGAGCGCCAGATCATCGCGGGCAATGCGTCGCCCACGCCGCGCGGACTCGAGTTCGCGTCGCGCGCGGTGCAGCGCTTCCCGAACAGTGCGGGCTTCTGGGCGTCGAAGGCCAACGCCGAGCGCAAGGCGGGTCAGTCACAGATGGCCATCGAGTCGATGAAGAAGGCGCTCGCGATCGATCCCAAGTCGCCGAATGGCAATCTCCTGCTCGCGCAGATCTATCTCGATCTCAACCAGCCGGACAGCGCGCTCGCCGTGGCGCGTCGCGCCGCCGCCGGCGGTGAGGACGCGAAGACGTGGGGCGCATTCCTCCTCGCGCCGACGCAGGCGGCGTTCAAGACCGCGCAGGACACGAAGGACGTATCGGCGTACGAGCGGGCGCTCGCGCTCGCGACCGCGTCCGACAGCCTGTCGCAATCGGCGACCGCGAAGTTCTTCAAGGGCGTGTCGGCGTTCTCCATCGGCATCGACGCACTGCAGAGCGCGCAGAAGCCGAAGAGCTGCGTCCTCGCCAAGAAGGCGCAGGACATGTTCCTGGTGACGATGACGAACATGCCGGCGGGCGGCTCCGTCGACGCCAATGTCGCCAAGCAGATCCTCGGCTACGTCGGCCAATACTCGCCGGCGGCCGATCAGATGGTGAAGCAGTACTGCAAGTAGCTCGTCCCACCGCACGGTATCGGACAACCCGCAGAGATCTCTCTGCGGGTTGTTGTTTTCAGGGCGTCGCCGCCTCTCCCGGACGATGGTTCACGTGCACCCAGAGATCCTTCGGGCGTGCGCGATAGTCCAGCCGTCGCGCGTTGGACACCTCACCGTCGACGTTCACACTGATCGGTCGTGTGCCCTCGATCGACAGCTCCTTGAGTCGCACGTAGTGCACGCCTTCCTCGCCGACGTGGCCGCCGCGCTTGAGCTGGAGCACTGTGCGGGCGAAGCCGAGGCGCGGCATCCGCTCCACGACACAGAGGTCGAGCAGCCCGTCGGTGGTCGAAGCGTGCGGCGTCACCAGCGTTCCCCCGCCGGTCGAACGCGCGCTGCCCACCGCGAACATGAAGAACTCGCACTCGAGCACGAACCCGCCGCCGCTGAACACACCATGGTACGGTTCGAGGCCCGCGAATTTGCGCAGCCCGGAGATCGCGTACGCCAGCTGGCCGAGCGTTGCCTTGATCTCCGTCGGCGTCTCGGCGGTGGCCTCGGCGCCCACGCCGCCGGTCGAGACGTTGAGAAAGCGTCGTCCATTCAACGATGCCGTGTCGATGCGCGCGGGCTTGCGCAGCAGGATAACATCCATGGCATGGTCCGCGTCCGATGGGATGCCAGCCTGCCGCGCAAAATCGTTCGCCGTCCCCGCCGGAATCACGCCGAGAGGTGTGTCGTACCCGTCCAGACCATTCACGACCTCGTTGAGCGTCCCGTCGCCGCCCACGGCGGCGACACAGTCGGCGCCGCGCGTGGCTGCCTGGCGCGCGAACTCTTCCGCGTCTCCCCGCTCGAACGTGACGCGGACGTCCACATGATGGCCGCGTTCGCGCACCCACCCTACCATGTGGCGGAAGTCGGGACGGTCGGCGCGGGCGCCGTGCACGATGAGGACGATGTGCTTGTTCATGGAAGGCGGGTGGCGTGATGACCGCATCATTCGATACGACCTATCACGCGCCGGTGCTGGTCGCGGAGGTAGTGAGCTACCTGCACGACGCGAAAAGCGTGCTCGACGGCACGTTGGGTGGCGGAGGTCACACGGCGGCACTGCTGGACGCCGGAGTGCAACAGGTCACGGGCATGGACCGCGATCCGGACGCGATTGCCACCGCGCGGACGCGGCTGGAGCGTTTCGAGCGCGAGGGCCGTTTCCGAGCGGAGCAGGGCAACTACGCCGACATCGATCAGCTACCGACCATTCGCGGAGCGACGTGCGACGGCGTGCTGCTGGACCTCGGCATCTCGTCGCACCAGGTCGACGCGGAGCATCGAGGTTTCACCTTTCGGGAAGGCGCGCCGCTCGACATGCGCATGAGCGCGAGCGGTGTGACCGCGGCGGACATCCTCAACCAGTCCGACGAGACGCAGCTCACCGTCGTCTTTCGCGAGCTGGGCGACGAGCCGCGCGCGGCGCGGCTGGCGCGGGAGATCGTCCGGCGGCGCATCACCGTCCCGTTTTCGACCAGCGATGACCTCGTGCGCGCCATTCGAGGCGCGCTGGGACCGCGAAGCGGACCATCCGACTTCGCCCGGCTCTTCCAGGCATTGCGCATCGCGGTGAACGACGAGCTCGCGGGGTTGGAGCGCGCCCTGCCGCTGCTGCGCGACCTGCTCGCCGAGAGCGGCGTGATGGCGATCATCGCGTACCACTCCGGCGAAGACCGGCTCGTGAAGCACACCTTCCGCGACTGGAGCACCGAGTGCTCCTGTCCTCCGAAGCAGCCGCTCTGTACGTGTCGCGGGTTCGCGTATGGGTCCACGCTCACGCGTCGCGCGGTGGTTCCCGCGGAGGAGGAAGTGGCGCGCAATCCGCGGGCGCGCAGCGCGAAGCTGCGTGTCTGGCGCAAGGAGCGGTCGTGATGGCCAGGCGCGCGCGCGGGTCGCGCATCGGCCCCCGGTCGCTCATCGCGCTGGTGCTCGTCGGTTTCTTGGTCGTGGCCACAGGCGTCATTGCACGGAGGACGTTCGGCATCAGCCAGGCGAGGACGTTGCGTACGCTCGAGCGGCAGCGCGATGCCCTCGACGCATCGCGGGTGCGGCTCGCCGCCGACATTCGCGACGCCACGAGCCGGTCGCGATTGATGGCCGTCGCCGAGCGCCTTCATATGTATGTGCCTCCCGATAGCCAGGTGATCATTCTCAAGCGTCCAACCCGGTGACCATGACCCGCCAGCGCCGCATCGGTCTGGTGCACGCCGCGCTCGCGCTGTTCGCACTCGCCGTCATCGCCAAGAGCGTCCACGTACAGCTCGTCCAGGGGCACGCCTGGGCGGAACTGGCGAAGCGGCAGCACTTCACCGCGACGCAGCTGCAGGCGCCACGCGGATTGATCATGGACGCCGGCGGCCGGGTGCTCGCGACTACCAGAGACGTCGTCCGTCTCGAGGTGGCGCCGCACGAAGTGCGCGACCTGCGCAAGCTCCGTCGCGCCATGCTGGCCGCCGGCATCGAGCAGACGTGGGCGGATCGCGCCACCGATGCGCGTCGCGCCTGGGTCACCCTCCCCGGCCGCTACATCGCGGAGGACGTGGCGGCGCTCACCGCGACGCGCGGCGTGTACACCACGCCGGTCAGCGATCGCACCTACACGACGTCGCCGGGACTCCGCGCGCTGCTGGGCCGCGTCGACGGCGACGGCAAACCGGTCGACGGCCTGGAGCTGGTACTCGACTCCGTGCTTCGCGGCGCCGACGGGGCGTCGAGGCTCGTGCGCGACGTGCACGGCCGCAGTTTCGCGTCCCCCACCTCGCCGGGGCAGGCGCCGCGGTCGGGGAACTCGGTCGTCCTCACCATCAACCACGAGCTGCAGGACATCGCCGAGCGCACGCTGGGCGATGCGGTCGCGCGGCTCGGGGCGGACGGCGGAGACATCGTCATCATCGATCCACGCAACGGTGACGTGCTCGCGATGGCGGGAGAACGCAATGGAACGGTCGCACCGTCGGTCACGGCAGTGACGGAGCCGTTCGAGCCCGGCTCGACGCTCAAGCCGCTCATCGCGTCCGCGTTGCTCGCACAGGGGCGTGCGACGGTCGACGACAAAGTCCCGGCCCGCGGCGGCACGTATCAGCTGCATGGCCGCGTCATCCACGATGAGCCGCATCCCGGTGCGACGCCGTCGCACCTGACGCTGGGCGATGTGATCCGCCTGTCGAGCAACATCGGCATCGCGCAATTCGCCGAACGGCTCTCGCCCGCCGATGAGTTCGAGTCGCTGCGCGATTTCGGCCTCGGTATGCCGACCGGCCTGCCGTACTCCTCGGAGGCGTCCGGTACGCTCCGTCCGCCGAGTGCGTGGTCGCGACAGACGCCCGCCTCCATGGCGATGGGATACGAGGTGTCGGTGACGCCGTTGCAGCTCGCGATGGCGTACGCGGCCATCGCGAATGGCGGCGAGCTGCTCGAGCCTGTGCTCGTGAAGGAGATTCGCACGCCGGACGGCACGCTGCTCTATCAACGGGCGCGCCGCGTGGTCCGGCGAGTGATTCCCGACGACGTCGCGAAGACGATGCGCGGTCTGCTGGCCGGCGTGGTGGAGGAGGGGACAGCGGTCGCCGCCGATCTCGCCACGTACGCGCTCGCCGGCAAGACCGGAACGCCGCGTCGCACGGTCGACGGCCACTATGCGCCGATGCAGTACAATCCCAACTTCGTCGGTCTGTTTCCCGCGGACGCGCCGCAGCTCGTGATCGTCGTGAAGCTCAGCAGCCCGAAAGGAAACTTCTATGGCGGGGCCACTGCGGCGCCGGTCACAAAGGCGATCCTGCAGGCCGCGCTCGCTGCGCGCGACGCCGCGCTCGACCGCGCAGAACTGGTCGCGGATGCGAGGCCGGCGTCCGCGAGTCGTCCGCGCGCGGAGCAGGCAGGTCGCACGCGGCCTCCGGCCGTGGCCACCCGGCAGCCGATCACACCAGCCGCCGACATGGTCGCGTCCGACACCTCGCGTGTGGTGCTCGATCTGCCGGTGCGCGGGGAGGTTACGCAGGCGACGCCCGCAGCGCGTGGCGTGCCGGATGTCCGCGGTCTGACACTGCGCGATGCGGTCCGATCCCTGCATTCAGCGGGCTTTCGCGTGCAGCTCGCGCGCGGCACTTCCTCCGCGAGTGCCACCGATCCAGCGGCCGGTGCGGTCGCGTCAGCGGGATCGCTCGTGCGCCTCCGGTACGTCCACTAAATGGTCATCGCTACAGAAAAGATCACGGCGGCGCTCACCGCCGCGAACCTTCTCGTCGAGGTTCGTGGCGCACTTCCGAGCCGGGTGTCGTCGGTGGAAGACGACAGCCGTCATGTGTCCCGCGATGCGCTGTTCATCGCGGTCCGCGGAAGCGCGCAGGATGGGCACACGTACCTGGAGAACGCGAAAGCTGCCGGCGCCGTCGCCGCCGTCGTCGAGGACGCGTCGCGCACGGATCTTCCGGCGATCGTCGTGCGCGACGGACGGCGTGCGGCCGCTGTGGCGGCAGCGGCCGCGTATGACTGGCCCGTGCGAGCGCTGCGATTGTCCGGCGTCACCGGCACGAACGGAAAGACCACCACCGTTCATGTGCTGCGCCATTTGCTCGACACCGCGTCCGTGCGGTCGGCGTCCATCGGAACGCTGGGTGTACTCGTGGGCAGCGACGGCGCGCCTCTGGAAGACGTCGGGCTCACCACGCCCGGACCCGTCGCACTGCAGCGTGTGCTGCGCAGACTGGTGGACGCGGGTGTCGGGCACGTGGCGATGGAAGTGTCATCGCACGCCCTGGATCAGCGTCGCGTGGAAGGACTGGAGTTCGAGACGGCGGTCTTCACCAACCTGTCGCGCGACCACCTGGATTACCACAAGACGCTGGACGCGTATCTCGCGGCCAAAGCGAGGCTGCTCGAGTATCTCGCGCCGCATGCGACCGTCGTGGTCAACGCCGACGATCCCGCGTGGCGCTCGCTGCGCATCGAGCGGCGCAAGCTGAGTTTCAGCACTCGCGTCGCGACGACGGAGGCGCACGCATCGCGCATCAGCTACACGCCCGGGGGGTCGCGCTGGACGCTGGTGATCGACGGCCAGAGTGCGGATGTGCAGCTGCCCCTCATCGGCGACTTCAACGTCGCGAATGCGGTGGGTGCGGCGGCGGCTGCGTTCGTCCTCGGCCTGCGCGCCGCCGCGATCGCGCAGCGATTGCGCACGCTGCCGCAGGTGCCCGGCCGCCTGGAGCTCGTGCACGAGCGGCCGACGGTGCTGCGCGACTACGCGCACACGCCGGACGCGCTCGAGCGCGCGCTGATGGCGGTGCGTCCGTTCACGCACGGCCGGCTCATCGTCGTGTTCGGCGCGGGCGGAGATCGCGATCGCGGAAAGCGACCGCAAATGGGCGAAATCGCGGAGCGACTGGCAGATTTCTGCATCGTGACCAGCGACAATCCGAGAACGGAGGATCCCCAGCGGATCCTGGACGACATCGAAGGCGGCATGCGCGGCGGGAACCGCGAACGCATCGAGGACCGGCGCGACGCCATCGCCCGCGCGCTCGCGATGGCCGGCCCCGACGATGTGATTCTGCTCGCAGGGAAAGGACACGAGACGTATCAGATTCGCGGCACCGAGAA
>DATFHG010000144.1:0-10186 GCA_035248725.1 Gemmatimonadaceae bacterium
GCTTCGCATGGTCGCTGGTGATCTCGGTGGCGGTGTGGGCGCTGCAGGTGGCGACCTATCATCTCACGGCGATGGCGGCGCATTTCGACCTGCCCCTCGTGGGAACCATCGCCGCGATGCTCGCCGTCAACCTGGGCTTCGCCGTGCGCGCCACGCCCGGCAATGTCGGCGTATTCCAGATGATGTACGCCGTGACCGCGGCGGGCTTCGGGCTCAGCAAGGATGACGCGACGGGCGTCGCCTTCCTCATCCAGGCGCAACAGATCCTGCCGGTGACGCTCATTGGGCTGCTGGCCGCGCCGCATCTGATCTTCGCCAAGCGCCGCAAGGTGGCGCGGCCGGACAACGTGCTGCCCGGGGAACCGAAGTCGCCGACCGCCTGACTGCCACGGCTCAGACCGATTTGGCGCGTTGGCCCGAAGTGTGATTCCCAGCTAAAGTTCGGTCCGATGTACGGCGCCGCACGGCCAGACGCGGCGAGTAACCCTATTTCGCCACATGGCCAAGCGCAGCGCGAAAGCCGACGCCCAACGCGTCGTGAGCACAGGTGTGGACGGGCTGGACGAGATCCTGCTGGGCGGCCTTCCCGCCGACTTCGTGTACCTCGTCGAGGGCGAGCCCGGGACCGGAAAGACCACGCTCGCATTGCAGTTCCTGATGGCCGGTCGGGCGGCGGGCGAGCGCGTGATGTACATCGGCCTGTCGGAGACCTCCGCCGAGCTGCGTACGGTCGCGCGCTCGCACGATTGGTCGCTCGACGGCATCGAGATCTTCGAGCTGCGTGTCGGTTCGACGTCGTCGACGGAAGAGGAATACACGATCTTCCATCCCGCCGAGATCGAGCTGCAGCAGACCATGGACACGATCCTGGCCGCCGTGGAGAAGTACCAGCCACAGCGGATCGCGTTCGATTCCCTGTCCGAGATGCGGCTGCTCGCGCGCGAGACGCTGCGCTTCCGCCGCCAGGTGCTGGGACTCAAGCAGTTCTTTTCCGGCCGTGGGTGCACGGTGCTGCTGCTGGACGACAAGGGCGCGCCGGAGGCCGACCTGCAACTGCACAGCCTGGCGCACGGCGTCATCACGCTCGAGCATCTCGCGCTCGAGTACGGCGCCGAACGCCGGCGTATCGTGGTGCAGAAGATCCGCGGATCGGTGTTCCGCGGTGGCTTTCACGACTTTGCGATCCGGACAGGCGGCATCCAGATATTCCCCCGCATCCGGAACCTCCCGGTCGACGAGCTGCCAGGGACCGAGATCCAGAGCAGCGGATCGACAGAGCTGGATAGCCTGCTTGGCGACGGTCTCGTTCGGGGTACCAGTCTGTTAATTACCGGCGCGGCGGGAACGGGAAAGTCGGTCACGGCGACGATGTTTGCGCGCGCGGCGCTCGAGGAGGGACAGAGGGTCCACGTGTACCTCTTCGACGAACGCGTTGCCACGTTCCGGCTACGCGCCAACGCGCTGAAGATGAAGCTGGACCCGGCGTTGAAGGATCGGCGGCTGTGCCTGCACCAGGTGGAACCGACCGTGCTGTCTCCCGGCGAGTTCGCGCGCAACGTCATGGACGCGGTCGAGAAGGATGGCGCGACGATGATCGTCATCGACTCCATCAACGGCTACATGCAGTCGATGCCGGAGGAGCGCCTCCTCCCGCTGCAGGTGCACGAGCTGCTCACCTACCTGACGCACAAGGGCGTGACCACCATCATGACCCTCGTGCAGCGCGGCATTTTTGGAAATCTGGTGGAGGACGCTGCCGACGTGAGCTATCTCGCGGACACCGTGATCCTGCTCCGCTACTTCGAGGTGCAAGGCGCGGTACGGCAGGCGATCTCGGTCGTGAAGAAGCGCAGCGGCCAGCACGAGCGCACCATTCGCGAGTGCCGCGTGGGCCCCGGCGGATTGCGCGTCGGCGAACCGCTGCGCGAGTTCCAGGGCGTGCTTACGGGCGTGCCGGAGTACTATGGCGGGGCATCGCCGCTGATGCAGGACATTCCATCGAAGCCGAAGCGCGCGTGATCGCACCACTCGTCGAGACGGCCGAGGACATCGCCGTGCTCGCTCCGTATGGGCGGGACACCGATATCACCGCGCACGTGCTGGGGCGATGGGGACTGAAGGTGCGCCAGTGCCGTGACGTCCCCGCGCTGTGTGAGGCCATTCGCACCAACGTCGGTGTTGTGATGCTCACCGAAGAGGCGCTCTCGCTGCGGGGCCGCGACGATCTCATTCAGGAGCTGCGAAACCAGCGCGCGTGGTCCGACGTTCCCATCGTGCTCCTCACCTCGGGCGGAGGCTTGGCCCCCGCCCTGTCGGCGCAGCTCGCGTCGCTCGCCGAGTCGTCCACCCTCACGGTGCTGGAGCGGCCGGTGCGGCTCGCGACGCTCGTGACCACGCTCCGGTCCGCCCTGCGGGCGCGCCGCCGGCAGTTCGACGTGCGCGACAATCTCGTCGAGCTCGAGCAGAACGAGCGCGAGCTGCGCGAGAACGAGCGGAGGCTGCGCGAGGCGCGCGCGGTGGCGGAAGACGCCAACGAAGCAAAGACGCGTTTTCTCGCGACGATGAGCCATGAGCTGCGGACTCCGCTCAACGCCATCGCGGGCTACGCGGAAATCATGTCGCTCGGCGTGCATGGGCCCATCACGGCGGAGCAGCGCGTGGACCTGGAGCGCATCTCGCGCAGCCAGCGCTATCTGCTTGGCCTGATCAACGACATCCTCAACTACTCCAAGATCGAGTCGGGGCACGTGGCATTCGCCATTCACCCGTTCCCGGTCGATCCCATGCTGCGCTCGCTGGAGGGATTCATCGCGCCCCAGCTGGCCGCGAAGCGGCTCCAGTACGCTTACGTGGCGCCCGACGGAAACTGCAAGGCGCTCGCCGACGAAGAAAAGACGCAGCAGATCCTGCTGAATCTTCTGTCCAACGCGGTGAAGTTCACGCCGCAGGGTGGCTCCGTGCAGGTGCACTGCACCACCGACGACCAGAACGTTGTCGTCGCCGTCCGCGACACGGGGCCCGGCATAGCCCCCGAAAAGCAGAACGAGATCTTCGAGCCGTTCGTGCAGCTCGGGCGCGGGCTCACGACGGCGGGCGAAGGCACTGGGCTGGGTTTGTCCATCAGCCGCGACCTCGCGCGCAAGATGAACGGCGATCTCACCGTGGAGAGCGTGGTCGGCGCGGGGTCGACGTTCACCCTCACGCTCCCCCTCGGTTAGCTCAGCGACCCTGGCGTAGCGCGACGCGCGCGAGCTGCTGCAGCTCGGCGACGTAGACCTTCCGCAGATAGCGCGGGGCCATGAACGCCTCCACCCAGCCCAGGATGCCGGCGCGGTGATACTCGGTCGTGATCGTGACGCGGCTGCGGCCGTCGTGTCCCGGCGCGACGGTGAACGTCGTGACGATCGGCTTCTCTTCCACCGTCTCGACGAGCACGTGACCGGGATCGGGCTCGGTGATGCGCGCGTGCGACGTCTGGCGCGTGCCGAACGCGCGCATCGTGAACCGGATCCGCGTGCCGGCGCCGCGTCCCCCCTCGAGCACGAGCAGATCCTCGAAGTAGGGCTTGGGCAGGATGCTCGGATGTCCCACTTTGTAGTCGGCGATCAGGCCGTAGACCACGGTCGCGGACGCAGGAATGTCCGCCGACGCGGCGATCCGGATGCGGGGCATGGGGCTGAATTATAGCGAAAGCGGGCACAACTAGACCCACGACCATATGGCTGGCGTCATCGCGTGCATTCACTGCGGTGTGCAAGTGAGCACCTCGGATTCCGTGTGCCCGCATTGCGGGACGAAGCTGCCCAAGCCGTTCATGGGGCGCGATCCCGCCGAGCGATTTTTCAATATCGGTTGCGCCGTGCTGCTCTGGATCCTGGTGCCGCTGGCGATGCTGTACTGCTGGCTGATGGGAGTGGGGCGATGACGACGCGCCGCGATTTTGTGCGACAGACCGCGACGCTGTTCGGGGCCGTGATTGTCGGGACGTACGGCTGCCACGACGCGGATGACCGGGAGATGCAACACCCGGAGATACTTCGGTTCCTCGGCAACGCCGAGGTGGCGCGCATCGGGACGCAGTACCGGGCGACGGTCCGCGCCGAGGACGACGAGCCGCGTTTGCGCGAGCTGATTCATCGCGCGGTTGCGCCGGTACGCGTGCCGGGTGTCGCGCGCCGGAGTCTCGACGATGCCGTACGGCTCGATTTCCAGCGCGGCGACGTCGTGGTCGCCGACGGATGGGTGTTATCGAGAACGGAAGCGCGGCAGTGCGCGCTCTTCTCGTTCGACGCCTGAATCGGTCTCGTGCACACCGACGCGCGGACGCTGGACGGCGGCAGCACCATCGCAGGCGACATCTGCGTCGTCGGCGCCGGCGCTGCGGGCATCACGATCGCGCTCGAGCTGCTCGACAGCGGCCGTCGGGTGGTGCTGCTCGAGGGCGGCGGTTTCGAGTACGAGAAACAGATGCAGGACCTGTATCGCGGAGTGAATGTCGGCCTTCCCTACTACCCGCTCGACGCCGCGCGTCTGCATTACTTCGGCGGCACCACGAATCACTGGGCCGGCTTCTGCTCCACGCTCGATCCGCTGGATTTCGAGGTGCGCGCGTGGATCCCGAACAGTGGCTGGCCCATCACGCGCGACGAGCTCACGCCGTACTACGCGCGGGCGCGCCGGATTCTCGATCTGGCCGCCGACGAGTGGACCGCGGACGCCTGGCAGAAGCGCGATCCCTCTCTGGTGCAGCTTCCGCTCGATCCGCGCGTGGCGTGGACGAAGATGTGGCAATTCTCGCGACCCACGCGGATGGGGACCAGGTATCGGGATACGATCGTCCGGTCGCCCAACGTGCATCTGTACACGTACGCGAATGTCGTCGAGGTCGTGCCCAACGACGCCGTGACGGCCGTCGATCACGTGCGCGTGCGCACGATCAATGGCAAGGACCATCGCGTGCGGGCGCGGCATTACGTCCTGGCGTGCAGCACCATCCAGAACGCGCGGCTTCTGCTCACGTCGAACACGCGGATGCCCGCGGGACTCGGCAACCGACGCGATCTCGTCGGGCGGTACTTCATGGAGCATCTGGAGATGCCCACGGGGCAGCTGGTGCTTACGAGCGAGCGCGTGCCGGACATGAACATGTACATGTTGGATTTCGGCAAGACGAAAGCACGCGGAGAGATCGCGTTGTCGGCGGAGATGCAGCGCGTTCACGGCATGCTGAACGCCTCAGTGTCGCTGACGCCTGCAACGCTGTCGGATACGGAGGGGATGAGCACGTTCCAGGCGTTCCCGCCGGACTCGATGCCGTCCTTTCGCCGCTCGGAATCGTCGCAGCCTCAGGCGGCCGATTCAGTTCGCGCGTCTCGCTCTTCTTCCGCCTCCTCGCTCGCTCCTCCCGCGCGCCGTGTCTTTGACCTTCTCACTCGACAGGAGCAGGCTCCGAATCCGGATTCTCGCGTCACCCTGGACCGGGAGAAGGACGCGCTGGGAATGCCGCGGGCGCGCCTCGATTGGAGACTCACCGACGTGGACCGCCGGTCGTTCAGGAATTTCTACGAGGTGCTCGGGCGAGAGCTGGGGCGCGCGGGGATCGGCCGCGTGCGGATGCGCGACTGGGTGATGGACAACGGGTCCGAGTGGCCTGCGTCCCTCGGCGGCGGCTGGCATCACATGGGCACGACACGCATGCACTCGGATCCCAAGCGCGGCGTGGTGGATGACGAATGCCGCGTGCACGGGCTGGACAACCTGCGCGTTGCCGGCGCGAGCGTCTTTCCGACCGCGGGATGCGCCAACCCCACGCTCACGCTCGTCGCATTGAGCGTGCGACTGGCATCACTCATCACACGCGTCGCATGACCCCTCTCCTTCTGTGGCTTCCGTTTCTGGCGATCGCTGCGCATCTCGTGGAAGAATTCGTGTGGCCCGGCGGCTTTGCCGAGTGGTACCGCCATTATCCGCCCGGACACACCGTGCAGGTGAGCGCACGCCTTCTCGTGATCGTCAATGTCCTCTTCGTTGCGCTCGCGCTGGTGCCACCACTGCTGGGCGCGAATGCGCGCGGTTGGGCGTACTGGGCGCTTGTCGCGGCCATCGCCGGCGTGAATGGGCTGTTTCACATCATCGCCACCGTCCGCGGCCGCCAATATTCGCCCGGCCTCATCACCGGATCACTTCTGTATCTGCCGCTGGGATTCATCGGCATCGAGGAGCTGGTGCGAAGCGGCAAGGTCGCGGCGCCCGTCGCGCTGCAAGCGATTGTGATAGCTGTGCTCTATGCGACGTGGTCTTCCTGGAAGCACCGACGGAGTGCGATGGCGGCGTCCAGCGGCCGCTCTTCATGAGCGGCGGCGCCTTGCTGTCTAGGACGGCTTGGGCGGAGTGTAATAGTGCTGAAGTGTCCATCGGAGCACGCGATCATATAGTGCCTCGCGTTGTCGACCCTGGCTGGACGAATCGGCACCATGTCCGTACTCGGCGCCACTTTCGCGAAGTTCCCGCTTCAGCTCGATCAGCATTCGTTCCGGCGGCCAATGCTGTGCGCGGGCGAGGTCCACGAATTTGCGCACCTCCGTTTCGAGTACTACAGAAGCCGCCCGGTCGTGGGGACGCCGAGAAGCGTCACGAAACGCTTCGCTGACACGGTGGACTTGCGCTGTCGGCATGGAGGGAACGGCGCGCCGAAGCTGCGAGGTGGGAACGCGCCAAGATTACGTTGCGGACCGTCTTCCCGAAAGACGTTGCTCAGGCTCGCAGCATGAAAAAAGCCCCAACTCGTTTCCAGGTTGGGGCTTTTTCACGTCCTACCTGATGGAGGCGCGGGGATTCGAACCCCGGTCCGAGAATAGATCGACCACAACGTCTACGTGCGTAGTCCCTCGATTGATGTTTCCGCTGGCTGGCCAAGGGACCGCCTACCGTCGGATGAGCCCACTGGATCTCGGCCACGGGCGGCGGGCGCGCCAATAGGCCTATCCCGATTTTGCGATACCTGCAGAGCCGCCTCGGGCGGGCTTCCCCACAGGCACTCGGCGTAACTAGGAGTTACGCAGCGAGAGCGAAGTTGTTGTTCGCAGTTAGAAAATTTCCCGAGTGTTTTACCAGGAACCCGAGGACCTGGGCACGCGGCCACGGCTTCACTTATCCCGTCGAAACCAGTCGCCCCCGTAGACTCCAACCTAACCGGTTGGCGCCTCCAGGTCAACCGAACGGGGCCAGTGACTCAGCAGTTATCGAATTGGGGCAACGTCACTTGCGCCGTCGCACCTCACCTGAATTCTGGCCAGAGGTCCTAATGCGTCTCCCTGAACGCGGCGAACGTCCCCGTCATGTCGTGGCCGAGGTTCGAGGACCACGTCGCGTAACCCAGCATCACGTCTCTATCCACCGAGCCCGAGTGGGCATTGTCGGCCCACCTGGCCGTCGAGCCCGGCGTCCGCACGAATGAGAACGCAATGCTCATGCGTCCGACCGTGCCGACCAGCGTGTCGTCAGCGAAGGAGATCATGAGCGAGTCGCCCGTCACCATGAAGCAGCGGCGCTGCGCGCTGTCCAGCTGAATGCCCCTGAAGGATGATCCGGTCTGCGTGATGCGCATGTCCATGCGGGGGATCTGGCATTGCAGCTGAACGCCATCGGTCATGTCGTCGAAGCGGAAGTGCCAGACGCCATCCAGGTGCGCCTTCGGACCGACGAAGTCGCACGCCACCAGGAACAGCGCGCCCGCGATGACCAGCGTTCGCTGCATGGCCTTCCTCCTCCTCCCTGCCCGGAGCCTCAGCTCGCGACGCCGGTCGGTTTCGGTACCGCCGCGCGCACGCAGTTGCGCCCCGCGCTCTTTGCATCGTACAACGCCCGGTCCGCCGCGGCAAACAGCGCCTCGCGCGTCAGCACGCCCTCGGGATAGCACGCGACGCCAAGCGAGATGGTGACCGGAATTTCTTCACCGGCGGCGCTCACCGGCAGCGACTCCACCGCCTTGCGCATGCGCTCCGCCACCTCCTTCGCGCCGGAGAGATCGGTCTCCGGCAGCAGCACCGCGATCTCTTCACCGCCGAAGCGCGCGGCGACGTCCACGCCGCGCTTCGTCGCCGAGATGGTGCGCGCGATGAACTTCAGCACCACGTCGCCCGCGTCGTGTCCCCACGTGTCGTTCACGTTCTTGAAGTGATCGACGTCCGCCATGATGAGCGACAGCGTACGTCCGTTGCGGTCGGCCTGTTTGATGAGATAGTCGAGTGTGTCGTCGAAGGCGCCTCGATTGGGGAGTCCGGTGAGCGCGTCGGTGCGCGCCCGCTTGTTCACTTCCTCGATCTCCCACACCATCTCGAGCGACGTGGACGCCAGCGCGCCGAGCAGCGAGACGTTGCGCCCTTCTTCCACCGGGAGCGAATTGGCGCGCTCGCTTGCGATGACGATGGCGCCGATGACCCGGTCCGAGAGAACGAGGGGAAGGATCGAGAGCGCGCCCTTCGCCCAGCCGCCGTCGCCCGCGGTGAAGAGCGACGTCGGCGGCGTCAGCTTGCCGGCGTCCTCCAGACGCAGCGGCAACGCCTGCTTGCACGCCTGCGCGACGAGCGAGTCCTCCGCCAGCTGGATGGGTGTGTCGATTGGCCGCTTGAATCCGGCGGTGACGTAGTGCAGCCACCCGCGACTGTCTTCCGAACGCCAGCGCACGAGCGCCGCATCGGTCGCGCCGGACACCTCGAGCGCCGTTTCGCAGATTGCCTTCGCCAGCGCTTCCTGCGACTTGTGTCCCTGCACCATGTGCGCGGCCGCGAGGAGCGCCTGGCTCTGGCGCATGTGGCGGCTGTACTCGCGCCGCAGCTCGAAGAGGGAGATCAGTCGCCCGACCTGCAGCGCATGGCGCGGCAGCCACGCGCGAATGTGCTCGCGACCACGCTCGAGTCCTTCAGCGCGCGACACGCTCAACACGCCGATGAGCCGATCGTCGATCTCGATCGGCGCGGCCGCGAGCCGGGCGACGGCGACGCGCGCGTCGGCGTCGAAGGTGAGCTGACGCTCTTCCGCCGCCCAGCGCACGAGCGGACCCCAGGCGTTCATATCGAAGTGCTGCGGACGTCGCTCTCCCGCGCTCGACCACGCCGTCGGCGCCAGGCGATCGCGCGCCTTGCTCCACCGCCAGAACACGGATTCGTCGGCACCCAGGGCGTCGCGGACGTCGCCGAGAAAGACGTCGAGGCTCGCGAGATCGGATGCGACCTCGGCCTGCTCCAGCCGCGTCAGCGCTTCCTGCCGCAGGTGGCTTGCGCCGCGATCGGTGTCCGGGAGCGGGTGGCTGTCGGTGTTCAGGAATTGCCGGACGCGCGGCTCAGGCTCGTCGGCGACCTCGGTGCCAGGGCGCTCTCCGCTCGCGCTGATCGGCATGTGCTGCCGTTCTTCCCGTCTCCGGCGCTTCCGCGCGCGCCGTACGAACAGCGCCGCCACGGCGGCAGCGACGATGACGGCGACGATCCACCAGATCACGAGTGGTTGATCCGGGACGCGGCGACGGCGGCACCAAACCCGTTGTCGATATTGACCACGGTAACGCCGGCCGCACAGCTGTTCAGCATCGTCAGCAGTGGCGCGATGCCACCGAAGGCGGCGCCGTAGCCGACGCTGGTCGGAACCGCGATGACCGGAATGCGGACGAGCCCGCCGACCACTGACGCGAGCGCGCCATCCATTCCCGCGACCACGACGATCACCGCGGCGTTGAACAGCTCGTCCTTCTTCGCGAGCAGCCGGTGGATGCCCGCGACGCCGACGTCGGTCAGGCGACCGGTCTGATTGCCGAGCGCGCGGGAGGTCACCGCCGCTTCCTCGGCGACGGGCAGGTCGCTCGTGCCGGCCGTGACGATCAATACTTCGCCGCGTCCCGCCGGCGGCTTCTCCGCTGTCGCCAGACACGCCGTGCGTCCGAGATCATTGATCTCGATGTCGTGAAAGCGGTTCGCCAGCGCGATGCGTGCGTCGTCGCTCAATCGTGTGGCAAGGAAGCCACCGTGTCGCTCCGCGATGCGCTCGGCGATTGCCACGATCTGTAGCGTGGTCTTGCCCTCGCCGTAGATGACCTCGGGGAAACCCTGTCGCTGCGCGCGGTGATGGTCGATGGTCGCGAAGTCGAGGGACTCGAAGGGCGCCTTGTCGAGATCGTCCAGCGCGCGCTCCGGGG
>DATFHG010000145.1:0-8233 GCA_035248725.1 Gemmatimonadaceae bacterium
GACCTCGTCCGCACGCTGCGCCAGAAATCGCCAGGTCTGCGCGTCGTATTCATGAGCGGCTACACCCAGGGCACGCTGGAGATGTCGTCAATGGACGAAAGCGCGACGCGCTTCCTGCCAAAGCCCTTCACAGGCGATCAGCTCGTGGGTACGCTGGCGGACTTGCTCGCCGCGACGCTCTAGAACTCGACCTGCGCGCCGAGTTCGACCACGCGATTCGGCGGAATACCGAAAAACTCTGTGGCCGAGCGCGCATTCCGCTGCAGGAAGACGAAGAGCTTCTTGCGCCACCGCGCCATGTTGGGGACATCCATATCCGCAGTGACCTTGCGCGTTCCCGCGCGGCTGCCCCGCCGTTTGTCCGAAACGATCACGCGTTCGCGCCCGAGATAGAACGTGGTGTCGTTCTGTTTCGCCTTGAGACCGGCCTGGCGCAGTCGATAGAGAATCTCCGGGACGTCCGGCGTCTCCATGAACCCGTAGCGTGCCGTCACGCGAAAGAAGCCGTGCTCGAGTTTCTCGAGCGTCAACCGCTCCTCCGACAGAATCTCCGGGATCTCCTCGGTCTTGATGGACATTAGCACGACCTGCTCGTGCAGCACCTTGTTGTGCTTGAGGTGATGGAGAAGCACGAGCGGCACGCCCTCGGCGGCGGACGTCATGAAGACGGCTGTTCCCGGCACGCGCGGCGGCTTCTTCCGTGCCACGTCCGAGAGGAACAGATCCATCGGCAGCGAACCCGCGTGCAGGATTTCCGTGAGCATCGTGCGTCCCGACTTCCACGTGCTCATCACGCTGAAGATCAGCACGGCGATCATGAGCGTGACCCAGCCGCCGCTCGCCACCTTGATGACGTTCGCGGAGAAGAGGGCGATATCCGTGAGCAGGAATACGACGAGAAACGCGGTGATGGCGAGCGTCGACCAATGCCACCGCGCACGCGCCACGACAGAGTACAGGACTGTGGTGATCGCGAACGCCCCGGTCACCGCGATGCCGTATGCGGCGGTCAGGTTGTCGACCGTCTGGAACACGAGCACCAGCAGGATGCACCCCACCGCGATCGCCTTGCTGATTTCGGGCACGAAGATCTGGCCCGCCTGTTTGTACGACGTGTGGATGATGCTCAGGCGTGGTGAGTAGCCCAGCTGCATGCACTGCTGCGCGAGGGAAAACGCGCCGGAAATCATGGCCTGCGACGCAACGATCGCCGCGAACGTCGCGATGGCCACCAGCGGATACAGGAAGCCGGATGGTGCGAGCAGATAAAACGGGTTCGTTGCGCTGGTGGCGTCGCGCAGCACGATCGCGCCCTGGCCGTAATAGTTCAGCAGCAGACAGGGAAACGCGACCACGAACCACGCCACGCGGATCGGCCGCTTGCCGAAATGGCCCATGTCGGCGTAAAGCGCTTCCGCACCCGTCACGGCGAGCACGACCGCGCCGAGCACGAAGAATCCGTTCATCCCGTTGTGGACGAAGAACATGATTCCGTGATGCGGACTCAACGCCCACAGAATTTCGGGTTCCTTGAACAGCTCGATGGCTCCGAGGGCGCCGATCGTCAGAAACCACACGAGCGTGATCGGGCCGAACAGGCTACCCACGCGCGCCGTGCCGAAGCGCTGCACGGAGAAGAGAACGACGAGGATGCCGATCGTGAGCGGGATGACGAACGGTCCGAACGCGGGCGTGGCGATCTTCAATCCTTCTACGGCGCCGAGCACCGATACGGCAGGCGTAATCATGCCGTCACTGAGCAGGAGTGCCGTCCCGAAGATCGCGAGGAGCACGAGGAAGGCGCGCCGGCGCCGGTCCTCCACGCGCCGCTCCTGCTGCAACACGAGGGCGAGCAGCGACATCATGCCGCCCTCGCCTTTGTTGTCTGCGCGCATGATCAAGACGAGATACTTCACACTGACGACGATGATCAGCGCCCACGTGATCAGTGACAGTAATCCGTAGACATTCTCGTGCGTGGGTGCGTACGCGTGATGGCCGGCAAAGCCTTCCCGGAACGCATACAACGGACTCGTCCCGATGTCGCCGTAGACGATACCGAGCGCGGTGAGCGAGAGGACGGCGAGCCGTCGGCCGGTTGGACGCGCCTCGACGTGGGCGCGTTGTGGCGGAAGTTGCGGCATCGCCACACTCGGCCGCGGCTCCCGGGGCGGACGCGGGTCTGGCTCTGGTTGTGGGGGCTGCGCGAGATCGGCCAAACGTCCTCACTACCAAAAAAACGGGTCGCGGCGACCGCCGCGACCCGAGCGTACAATCTACCGGACGGCCGAACGCCGTCTAGCCGTTGCCACTCTTGTCGAGTCCTTCCAGCTCCGACGCGGCACGCTCCAGGATCTCGCGAATGCGCTTCAGCCGCTCCGCGTCGTTCACGTGCCGCGACGCGTTTCCATACGCGGATCGTGCCACCCGCCGGAACGCATTGTTCACTTCCATCATCGGTGCATCCAGCAGCCCGTCCATGAATCTGCCAATGCGGTCGAAGATGGATTCAACCGTGCTGCTGTGCTCCTTGAGGTATGCGCTACCCTCGGGAGTGATCTCATACACCTTCCGTCCGCCGTCGTCGTCCCGCGCCTTCGCGTATCCGAGATCCTCGAGCATCGTGAGCGTGGGATAGACGGTTCCAGGGCTCGGCGAATACGCGCCGCCAAAGCGGTCCTCCAGCTCCTTGATGATTTCGTAGCCGTGGCGCGGCTTTTCCTCGAGCAGCCTCAGGATGACGTACTTGAGATCGCCCTGCTCGAACATGCGTCCGGCGCGGCCGCGGTGCCGCCCACGCGGCCCCCAGAACTCGCCACCGAAGCCGTCGAACCCTCCCCACGCCCAGCCACGACCCCGACCAGACGCACACCAGTCACTGCCTGCGAACGGCAGCTCGAACGCGAACGCCTTGAACACGGTGACCTCCGATATAACGAAGATATGTCGGAGATACGATATATCTTTATCTTCGGCATGGCAAGACAGCCCCAGCTGTGCCTCAGGCCCGTCGCTTGCCCCCATGTCTGGTGCCGAACCTTAGCATGGAGCAGCAATGACGGACGATCTCAACGACGAAGGCCTGAAGGACCAGATCAAGGGCACCGTAAAGGAAGGCGAGGGACATCTGCGCGATGCGGTCGGCGGGCTGACCGGCGACACCAGCGAGCAGATCAAGGGGAAAGGCCAGCAGCTGAAGGGAAAGATTCAGCGCAAGATCGGCGAGACAGAATCGGACGCGGACCGGGACCTCTGAGTCGAATCCGCGGATGAGCGCGGGCGGCGTGCGGTGACGCCGCCCGCGTTTCTGTTTTCCTCCTGAACCTTTCGCCGCTCGGCGATGTCAGGAACGAGCCGGAAAAAGCGGGTGAGGATTTCGGGGTCGAAGGCGCGACCGATATCGGCGAGCATGAGCCGCGCAGCTTCTTCCGGCGAGTACGCCTTGCGATACGGCCGGTCCGTAGTGAGCGCGTCGAAGACGTCCGCGACGCAGAGAATGCGCGCCGACAGCGGAATGGCATCGCCGGCCAGTTGGTCGGGATAGCCATGTCCATCCCAGCGCTCGTGGTGTCCGCGCACCATCGGCAGTACGTCCCACGGAAACTCCACGTCGCGCAGCAGCTCGACGCCAGCTGTGGGATGCCGCTCCATGATTGCGCGCTCATCCGGCGTCAGTGGGCCTGCCTTGTTCAGGATCTCCACCGGCACCACGATCTTGCCCACGTCGTGCAGCAACGCGCCGACGCGGAACCAGAAGAGCGTCGTCTCGTCGAATTCCATGTCCACCGCGATGGCGCAGGCGTAGTCCGCGACGCGTTCGCAGTGACCCAGTGTGTAGACGTCTTTTGATTCGATCGATTGCGCCCACTGGCGCACCAGGTCCTCGAATCGGTGTTCGAGATTGCGCAGGCGGAGGGAAACGTCCGCCAGCTCGTGCCGTGCTTTCAGCCGCGTGAAGAGCGCGTGCGCCTGGCTGAGCGTCTGGAGGGTGTCCCGGTTGCGGCCAAGCACCAGATAGAGCTCGGCCTGCTCGCGGCTGGTCTCCGCGGCAAGCAGCAGATCTTCGCGCGCCATGGCCTGATCATATGCCAGCCGCAGGAGCCGTTCGGCGTCATCGAGTTGTCGGGTCTCGCGCGCGATGATGCCGGAGAGCTTGTAGGTCTCCGCGAGGACTCGCTTCTCGTCGAGCTGCGTCGCCTCGCGTTCGATGACGGCGCACGCCTCTCGCGCACTGCCGAAGTCGCGCTGCGCGACCAGGAGGGCGACGCGGTTCACCCCGACCATCAGGCGGCCCCAGACGTCTCCGCATGCGGCCGCGATCTCACGGGACTCTCGATAGGCGTCTTCCGCTTCGGGCCATTGGCCAAGACCAGTGTACGCCAGGCCGACATTGCAGAGCTCCCGGCCGAGCTCCTGCCGCATGCCCAGCGCGCGGTACTTCGCCACGCTCGACGCGTGATGTCCGAGGGCGGTGGCGACGTCGCCGCGCATGCTCGCGATGACGCCGAGGTTCTGCTCGATCATTGCTGCGAGTCGCGCATCCTGCGACACGGCGGCCAGGCGCGACGCTTCGCCGTAGAGACGTTCCGCGTGCTCGAGCTGTCCCCGTTGCCAGTAGCTGATGGCCATCACGTTCGTCGTGTGGGCCACCGCCCCGGCGTCGTCGTTCGCCTCGGCGATCGCGAGCGCGGCCTCGAGGCAATCCTGTGCGGCGGCGAAGTCGCCGTCGTCCAGGTACGTGCGGCCGATGCGGCGCAGAATCGTGGATGCGGCGCCCGCTTGAGACGGTGCGCGGAGGAGGTACAGCGCGCTCTCGTAATGCTGGCGCGCCAGCGGACGCCGCCCCGCGGACGCGGCAGTCTCCGCTTCGTCGATGAGCGCGGCGACGAGCGCCGCAGATCTGGATACTCTCCGGGGGCTCGTGGAATCGACAGCGTCGTCGATCGTATCGGTCACGCACTCTGGACGGCAGGAGTCTCGTCCACGTCACGAAGCTTGCGGGCCAGGCGTGGCCGCGAGATGGCGAGCATTCGGGCGGCCGCCGACCGGTTTCCATTCGTGAGGCGCAGCACCGCCTGAATCGCCTCGCGTTCGATCGCCGCGAGCGTTTTCCCCGTGCGAGGGATGCGGATCTCCGCGCCCGAATCAGACGCGGTCGATGCCATGCGTCGCTGGATGAGGAGATGCTCCGGCCGGATCACGCGCTCCTCGCCACTGAGGATGGCCGCCCGCTCGATGACGTTCTTGAGCTCACGCACGTTGCCGGGCCACCGGTGGGCGAGGAGCGCTTCGATTGATGGTTGCGCCAGGACCTTGACTCTGCCGTGCTCCGTGACCGACTCGGCGAGACACTGTCGCGCGATGAGCGGAATATCATCCGGACGTTCGCGGAGCGGCGGCAGCGTGATCGTGAAGACGTTCAAGCGATAGAAGAGGTCCTCACGGAACGCGCCGCTGGCCACCGCTTGCTCGAGCAGCGGATTGGCCGCCGCGATGACGCGACAGCGGATTTCGACTTCGTCGGTCCCGCCAAGCAGACGCACGCGCCGTGACTCGAGCACGCGCAGCAGCTTGGGCTGCAACCCGATCGGCAGATGATGAATCTCGTCCAGAAACAGCGAACCGGTCCCGGCCAGTTCGAACAGACCGCTCTTCCGCTTCTGCGCGTCGGTGAACGCTCCGCGCTCGTGCCCGAACAACTCGGACTCCAGAAGATTCTCGGGAATGGCCGCACAGTTCACCGCCACGAAGGGCTGCTCGGCGTTCGGTCCAGCGTAGTGGATACCGCGCGCGAACAACTCCTTGCCGGCGCCGGTCTCTCCGAGCAGCAGCACGGCGGTGCGAGGCGAGTTGGCCACGCGGCGCGCGAGCTCCAGCGCTTCCGTGATCGCCTGGCTGCGACCGATGATGTTCTGGAAGCCCAGATCGTGAGAGAGGGAGCGGGAGGGCGGCGGTGCCGCGAGCGTAGCGTCTTTCATGAGGCAGCAGCCTCCTTCGAGCCGGCCGCGCGCGATGGATGCGCGGAGCGCAGCTTCATCTGCAGGGTGTTCAGCATGGCCGTGTAGCCGGCAATGCGGGCGATATCGAGCGCCCGCCGCCAGCTGTCCCGCGCGCGCGGCTCCTCGCCCGCGTCGCGGTACGCGTCGCCAAGGTCGGCGAGCACCTCCACACGCAGCTGCACGTCCTCACCGAGCTGCGCCAGCGCCCACGCACGCTCCAGCAGCGCGACGCTATTCGTCATGCCGTGATTGCGCCGATGGCCGATGAGGGCCAACAGCCGAAGCGCCGCGGAACGCCGCGCGTTGTCGTGACGTCGCTCGGCGATTCCGAATGCGCGCGTCGCGCAGACGTCTGCCGCTTCCAGCCGGCCCGTGGCGAGGAACAGCGCGGCGCGGTTTTCTTCCACGATCGCTTCCGAGGCGACGTCGCGCCGGGACTTGGCGAGTGCGAGCGCGCGCTCCAGGACTTCCTCCGCGCGGGTGTATGCCGCCTCGCGCGTGTGCAGCACGCCGAGGTTGTTGAGGACCCAGAGCACGCCGTCCACGTCCTCATCCTGCTCGAACGCGGCGAGGGCGAGTCGAAAGTGCGCGATGGCTTCGTCCGGCCGGCCCTGACTTTCCGCCACGATGCCCAGGTTCTGCTGCACCATCCCGGACAGTCGACGATCGCCGAGGCGGTGCGCGAGCAACGCGGCCTCACCATACCAGCGCTCCGCGGCCAGAAGATCACCGCGAAATTGCGCGATCGTACCCATGCAGTTCAGCACGTGCGCGCGGCCTGCCTTGTACGCGATGGAATCAGCGACGGCGAGGCTCTGCGAGTACAGGTCGGCCGCCGCGGAGTGCTGACCCCGATCACGCAACACCGAGCCCTTCCAGCGCAGCACGTCCGCCAGCGCGTCCGTCGGGCCCACCGGCAACAGCACGGCGATCGCGTGATCGCATGCTTCGACCGCCTGGTCGGGATCCGCGCCGCGCCATGCCGACAGCGCGTCGACGGCTAACGATCGGGCCTGCTCGAGTGGGTCGCGCGCGGCGACCATGGGCTACTCCACTCCGAAGACGTGTCCAGCCGGAGCCGGGCGCGGGAGCGTCCCCGCGCCTCGGCGCATGCGGTTACTGGGAGCGGCCTGACGCGACGATCCAGCCGGAGAAATGGCTGACGCCGAACGAGGTCGTCTTGGTGAGTAGGCTGGTCAACGAGGGCACTACTTCGCTGACGATCGCCAGGCCACCGGAACTGTACGAGGGCGCGTCGCCATCGAAATGCGCACCGCTGAGAGTCAAGTTCAGCGACAGCAGCCCACCGGCGGACGTGCCGCGGAGATTCTGCGTCAGCACCACCTTGCGATCGAACTGGAGGTGCGGTTCGAAGCCATACGCGACCGCCGATCCCTTTAACGCGGTGACCGTGATGGTCTGCGTGGACGCGAGCGCGCCGGGCGGAACGACGATCGTCAGACCGACCGCCGAATTGGCAGACAACGCGCCATCCGGGCCGGCGGTGAACGTCCACACCACGTCGTTGGGGAGTGGCGTGTTACGCGTGACGGGCGGAACGAGCAGATTGGTCAGCGTGCCGAGCAGGCCACCGAGACCGAGCAGATCGTTCGACGTCTTCGATTCCACGCTCAGCGGCGCGGAAGCAGGTGCGGTGGTGTCAGAGCAACCAAGGCCAGCCGACATCATCGCCGCTGCGAGAACTCCGAGATACCTCGATGCCTTGCTCATGCGAATCTCCAAAGGAATTTGAACCAAGCGCGGCATTCCTAAAGCAACGTCTGGTCCACAACGGCATCTTGTTGTTAGACAACGACTTACTACGATCAGTTCGATGTGATATCGCCCACAACTGTATCACTACATTGCAGCAGGTACCATCATGATGCAATAAAACGATACAAAAGCAAGCTCGACTTCGTCGTCGCTATAACAAAATGGCCCGGTCGGATGACCGAGCCATGCATAATGGGCGGATAAGGCCTTAGCGGGCGGTGATCCAGGCTACTCGTACCGCAGTGCCACGATCGGATCCATCGTGGCGGCCCGACGGGCGGGCCAAACACCGAAAATCAGGCCTACCGCGGCTGAAAACATGAACGCCAGTGCCACGGCTCCTGGGGAGATTTTCACGTTCCAGGCAAACGCACGACTCATCGCAGTCGCGCCGCCACTCCCCACGAGAATGCCGATGACTCCGCCGACGCAGCATAGCACCACTGCTTCCACCATGA
>DATFHG010000146.1:0-17314 GCA_035248725.1 Gemmatimonadaceae bacterium
GTGTACGCGCTCGTGGAAAATGACAACGGTGGGCTGTTCCGCTCCGACGACGCGGGCGCGACGTGGACGCTCGTGAACGCGAACCGCGCGATCCGGCAGCGCGCGTTCTATTACACGCACGTCTACGCCGATCCGGCGAACCAGGACGTGGTCTACATGCAGAACACGTCGCTCTTTCGCTCCACGGACGGCGGCAAGACCACCACGACGCTCGGCGGCACGCACGGCGACCACCACGCGCTCTGGATCGATCCCGACGACGTATCGCACCTCATCGACGGCAACGACGGCGGTGGCGCGATCTCGACCAACACCGGGCTCACGTGGACGTCCGAGGATTATCCGACCGAGCAGTTCTATCACGTGGCCACCACGGCACACGCGCCGTATCACGCGTGCGGCTCGCAGCAGGACAACACCACGCTCTGCACGCCGAGTGACTGGAACCTGATCGAGTTCCTCGGCGACGCGGCGGGGCGCGGCGGACGCGGGTTCGGCGGTGGCAGCGCACGCAAACCGCCGGGCGCGGTGGACGAACCCGCCAGCGGAGGTATGCAGGTTTCCTACGAAGCAGCCGGCGGCGAACCGGGCTACATCGCACCGGACCCGAAGAACCTCGACGTGTTCTATTCGGGGACGAACAACGGCGGCTTCATGGACCGGTACGACCGTCGCACCGGCCATACGAAGGAAGTGAATCCCTACCCGTGGCATTACTCCGGTGAGCCCGCGCTCGAGATTCCGGAGCGCTGGCAGTGGACGTACCCAATCGTGTTCTCACCCGTCGATCCCAACGTGCTCTACGCCGGCTCGCAACGGCTGTGGAAGACGACGACGCGCGGCGAAAGCTGGACGGCGATCTCGGGCGACCTCACGCGTCACGACCCGAAGACGATGGGCCACTCCGGCGGTCCGATCACTGGCGACATGAATGGACCGGAAGTGTACGCGGTGATCTTTTCCATCGGGCCGTCGAAGCGCGACGTCAATGTGATCTGGACCGGTTCGGACGACGGCTTGATCCACGTCACGCGTGACGGCGGCAAGACGTGGAGCAACGTGACGCCGAAGGAGATGCCGGACTTCGGGCGCGTGAGCCAGATCGACGCGAGCGCGTTCGACGTCGGCACCGCGTACGTATCGGTGCGACGTCCGCTGATGGACGACAAGGCGCCGTACATCTTCCGCACCCACGACTTCGGGAAAACGTGGACGCGCATCGTCAATGGCATCGGCGCGCAGGACTGGGTGCACGCGGTACGCGAGGATCCGGTACGCCGAGGCATGCTGTACGCGGCCACGCAACATGGCGTGTTCGTCTCGTTCGACGACGGCGCCCATTGGCAGTCGCTGTCGCTGAACCTGCCGGAGATCCCGGTGTCCGACCTGCTCGAGCGCGGCAACGATCTCGTGATCTCGACGCACGGCCGCGGCTTCTACGTGCTCGACGATGTCGCGCCAGTGCGCGAGTACGACCGCTGGCGCGCGGCGCAGACGCCCTGGCTCTTCCAGCCGTCCACCGGCACACGCAGCACCGCCGGTGTGCTGCTCACCTACGCCCTGCCGGCCGCGGCACGGCGCGTCACGCTGACGATCCTCGACAGCGCGGGCCACCTGGTGCGCACCTTCGTTCCGGACAGCGCTCGTCGCGATAGCATGCGTACGGATTCCACGCGCCGCGACACCACGCGTGCGACGCGCGACTCGACCCGCGCCGAACAGAGTGGCGGTGGTTTCGGGCAGCGCGCGGGACCGTTCACGTCGGCCGCGGCTGGCGTGCATCGTCTGCTCTGGGACCTGCGCTACGAGAGCGCGACGACGTTTCCGGGGATGATCCTCTGGGGCGCGACGACCATGGGCCCGGCGGTGCCACCGGGTCGCTACACGGTGCGACTCGACGTCGACGGTCGCGCCCAGAGCAAAACGATGCGCGTCGTCCGCAACCCGATGTTCACGGACGTCTCCGACGCCGACCTCCGCGCGCAGGCCGCGCTCGCGCTCCGCGTGCGGGACAAGGTGTCCGAGGCGAACAACGCCGTCGTGCAGATCCGCGGCATCAAGACCGCCGCGGCGGATCGCATGAAGCAGAAGGACGACGCGCAGCTCAAAGCTGCCGGCGCGCGGCTGACGACGAACCTTGGCGACGTCGAGGACGACATCTACCAGGTGAAGAACCAGAGCGGACAGGATCCGCTCAACTTCCCCATTCGCATCAACAACCGGCTCGCGAACCTGCTGCGCGTCGTCACGTCGGCGGACGGGCGACCCATCGCCAATGCGCCGGTACTGCTCTCGCAGTACAGCAGATTGCTCGGCGTGCAGACCGCCCGTCTGCAGCACGTGCTGGACACCGATCTCGCGGCATTCAACGCCGAGCTCGCGCGAGTCGGGCTGCCGCGCATCAACGCCGCGTGTCCTTCGGGCACCAACTGCGGCCTGGTGCCGTGACGGCGCCATGAGCAAGGACAAGGACGGGTTCTCGCACCACTACGTGCGCACGACCGTGACGCGGAAGGTCGTGCTCAACGGGAAGGAGGTCGCGTTGAACGCCGACGGCTCCATCCCCGCCGACGTGCTCGCGCAGATGGCGGCGCAGCTCGACATGACCGTGCCGGCGCTACAGGAACTGCTCGCGAGTCCGGCCGATCAAACCCTTTCGACCGGCGCGGCTGCGCCGGATAAGCCGGACGAACGCACGGTGCAGTGTCCGAAGTGCCACCAACCGGTGCTCGCTCGCCACGGCTGGTGCATGCAGTGCGGCCACAAGATGCACGATTGAACCACCGAGCGTGATCAGCGTCACGCGCATCCGTCGGGTTACCTCACCCGTGACCGGCGCGCGTTACCCGGCGTCGTCTCCGTCTTCCATTCAGAGAAGCTGAAGGTGGCAGCTCTCCTCTCGAATGGAGCCTCGATGAACGCGCGGAAAGTCGTCGACGAAGATGGCCGTACCTGGGAGTGCAAGCCGGAGAACGATCAGGCCGTACCGGGCAAGGACGTGCATCTCGTGTGCAGCACCGCGGGGCTCAAGTCGCCCCTGCGTGTGAAGGTCAGCTGGCAGTGGATGAAGATCGCGGAGAAAGGACTGGCGAGACTGATCATGTCGGCTGCGCCGGAGTTCAGCCGCTAGGCTTTTGCCCACCAGCAGACGGCCCACCGAAGTCCTATAACGCCAGACGACGTTCGATCTCTCGTCTCAGCGCAACGCCGTCGTCCGCGGCGCCGAGGATCCGCAGCGCGCGCGCGAACCGCGCGCGCGCCCGGGTACGATCCCCGTCCCGCTCGTACAGCAGCGCATCGCGGTATAGCGCCCAGGCGAGGTGCGGGAGGTCCGACACCCCGACGCGCGGAAACGTCCCGTACCAGCGATGTGCGCGTTCCGTGTCGCCGAGCGATTCGTAACATTCGGCGCGAAGCAGGCGCACCCGCGCGTCCGGAAAGTCGTTGGCGAAAGGCGGTGATGGGCCCGGATCGCCGAGTGTGGAAAGCGCTTCGCGCGGTCGTCCGGCACGCGCCAGGATCTCCGCGCGCAGCGAGCGTTCCAGCGCCGCGCTGACGCCGGAATCGCGCCCGGTGCTCGCGGCGGACAAACGCTGCAACACGACGGCGAAAGCCCGCACGCGCAACGAATCGTCCGATCGCAGGGCTAGCAAGCCGCCGAAGTATGCCCGCAAGGCCGCGACGCGCGCGTCGACCCGCACGGGACGCGCCAGCCGATCGATCAGCGACATCGCGCGCGCGTCGTCACGCGGGAGCGCCGGAAGTGTCGCCATCGCCGACTCCTCGAGCAGCGCGAGCGACGAATCGACGGCGTAGAGGGAATCGACCCGCGACCGCATGAGCGTGATCTCCCCGCGCCCAGCCGCAACGCCGATGGTGTTGCGCAGCTGCCAGCCGATCCATTGGTTCGGGCGACGGACCGCTTCGTGCGTGAAGACGGCGTCCAGCTGTGCGAGATCGGACGACATCGGCGCCGCTTCCTGGTACACCGCCGAGAGTATCTCGTCGGAGAGCAACGGGAGCTCGCGGCGGACGCTCAGCCGCGCGGCCGAATCGCCGAACGTGAACGCGCGCAGCGCACGTACTTCGACCCGGCGCGCCCCGTCCAGGTTTTGACTCTGCAACTGCGCCGCGACGCGTTCGAATGCCGGCCGATCGGCGGCGCGCGCGTGCAGCACCAGGAGATGCAACAGCGCCGCCGCGTTGCCTGGCTCGAGGGCCAGCACCTGCCGCCAGGCGACGGCCGATTCGTCCATGCCGACGCCGAGCGTCGCTCCGTAGTGGAATTGCACCTCGGCGACGTAGCTCCATGCGTCGGCGTCAGTGGCGTTGCGGCGGACAATGTCGCGATAGAGCGCGAGAGCGCTGACGTAGTCGCCGGCGAGATAGCGATCCAGCGCGACGAGGTGTTTGCGCGCCGGTGACGGCAGGCGTGTGGCGTGCCTGCGCGCATGATCCAGCGCGGGATGAACCATCGGAATCACACCGGCCCACAACGCAGCCGTGGACAGGCGCCAATAGGCGAGCGCGAACGTGGTGTCGGCTTCCGTGGCGCGCTGAAAGCCCTGCATCGCGGCGTCGAAGCTGCCCTGACGAAAGGCACGCTGTCCGTCGAGATAGGCCTTGAGAGCCGCAGGCGACTGCGTTGCATTGGCCGCACTCGGATTCACTTCCGCGACACCGGCGGCGGTCGCAAGACGTGATCCGACCTGCGCCACGACGTCGAAGACCTGGGAGATGGCGCCTTCCGTACTGGTGTGCGCGACCGTCTGTCCCGTCATTTGGTCCACGAGATCCGCGGACACGAGCACCCGGTCTCCCTGTTGCACGACGTCGCCGGATACCACGAGGCCGGCCCCGAACCGTCGCCCAACTTCGTCCGCCTGCTTGTCGGCCGGCGTTCCATCCAGCGCGCCAAGAACCAGGCGCGGACTGACGGTGCGAATGGCGCCCATGCCGTCCAGCTGCTCGGCCAGCAGCGTGGACACGCCGTCGGCGAGATATGCCTGCTCCGGCGAGCCGCGAAGACGGAATGGCAGCACCGCCACGGTGGTGCGCGAAAATGCCATCGCTGGCGGCGCCGGCGTGACGCGGGCGACGGCGTAGGACGTAATCAGCGCGAACGTGGCGGCGATCGACGCGACGATTCCCATACGCCGTATGACTGTCCGGCGCCGTGTGGTCGGAATGGTGGATGCGCCCGCGTTCGTCGCCGCCCAAGCCGTCGCCTGCACCACCATGGCGGCGACGGGCACGGAGCGACCGCGGATCCGCTCGATCGTGGCACGGGTTTCCGGCGCTGGCGTGGCATCCAGCTCGCGGTGGAGATGCTCCTCGAACTCCTGATACTCCTTCAAGGCCGACGCACGCTCGCCGCATGCATCCAGCGCCGTCAGAGCAGCGCGTACGAGACGCTCATCCAGCGGATCGATCGACCGACCGCGACGCGCGTAGCGCAGCGCAACCACGGGATCGTCGGCGCAACTCCGCGTAGCCAGCGCCAGGCTGACGTCGCAGGCCATCCGTCGCAGCTGCGTACGTCGTTCGTCCAGCCATTGCATGAACTCCGCCGCATCGGCCACATAGAAGCCCGGCACGAAGTCGCCTTCATAGAGCTCGAGCGCACGCGTCAGATCGCCGCGGTGACAGGCCTCGGCGAAATCGGCGGCGTCGCAGGCAAGGAGGTCCGGGCCAAGCCGCAGCGCACCGTCGTCCTCGCGCACGACCGTGGCGTCGCCAAGCTCGCGTCGCAAATGGAAAACGGCCTTGTTCAGCGCGACCCGGGCCCGCTCCTGGCTGAGCTCCGGCCAGAGCAACCCGAAGAGGATATCGCGACGATATGCGCGATCCCGCTCCTGGGCGGCCAGGTACAAGAGCAGCGCCGTCTGTTTGCTGTGTGTGAGGACCGACGTCCGCCGTCCGCCGTCGCCATCCAGCAGCGTAAGGCGGCCGAGCGTTGTCAGGCGCAGAGCTGAGCGCGGAACACGGTCCATGGTGCGCCGGGGGTGTCACGGCGGTCTATGAGAGGCCGCTAACGTATCGTCCGGGAACCACTTTGGGAATCGAGCGGGAATCGTGCTGCTCTATGGTCAGGGCTCGGGTCAGGCAGGCCCGCCCACTCTCACCAGGAGAAATCATGTCCCGTTCTATGGTAGCGATGTTGCTCGCCTGCACCGTGGTCGCATGCGATGGGACGAGCACCCCGACGAGTCCGATGCGTGCCACCGGCGCGTCGGTCGCGTCCGCGCGTCAGTTCCTGCAGGCAACGGGCGCCGGCTCGTTCGCCAATGCGTTCACGCGTGGCAGCTTCGAGATCTCGGCGCACAGTGACCTCGACGGCAGCAACCCCCACGGCAACGCCGGCATCATGGCGGAACAGGAGTACCCGTTCCCCAATTACAGCGCGCGAGGACCCGTCACGTGTCTGGCGGTAGCGGGCAAGCGCGCCGCAATCGGGATCAAGGTCGCAGCCGGTGACGTCGGTGGCACTGACGTCACGGGTCAGGGCATCATCCTCATTGTCGAGGACAAGGGTGCCCCCGGACAGGGTACGCCCGACGAAATGACCAATACGGGTTTCTACCCGAATGGTGACCAACTCGACTGCTGGTCGGTGCTGTTCCAACCGTCGCTGCCGGTCACGGACGGCAACGTCGTCGTGAAGTAGCTCGCGCTCCGCGCGGCGCGGGCGGCGGAGTTCCGCCCGCGTTGCGCTCCCGCGGGTGAGGCGCACAGCTTTTCTCGCGTGAGCCTTGCCCCCCGCCGCAACGCGATCGTCTTCATCGCGGTCACGCTGCTCCTCGATACCATCGGCTTCGGCCTGATCATTCCCGTGCTGCCGAACCTGCTCGTGCAGATCACGCACGAGTCGGTGAGTCGCGCCGCGGTGTACGGCGGATGGCTCGCCTTCACGTACGCCGTGGTGCAATTCTTCTGCGCGCCGGTCCTCGGCGGTCTCTCCGATCGTTTTGGCCGACGCCCGGTGCTGCTCTACGCCATCGGTTCGCTGGGCATCGACTACATCGTGATGGGGCTCGCGCCGACGCTGGGCTGGCTGTTCCTCGGCCGCATGATCTCCGGCGCCGCCGGCGCGACGTTCTCGCCGGCGTACGCGTACGTCGCGGACATCACGCCGCCCGAAAAGCGTGCGCAGAGCTTCGGCATCGTGTCGGCCATGTTCGGCGTCGGCTTCATCGCGGGTCCGGCCATCGGCGGATTGCTCGGAGGGCTCGGTGTGCGTGCGCCATTCTTCGTTGCGGCCGCGGTGAGTCTCGTCAACTTCATCTACGGTGTTTTCGTCCTGCCGGAGTCGCTGCCGCCGGAGCGCCGCAGACGGTTCGAGTGGCGGCGCGCGAATCCGCTCGGCACGCTGATGCAGATGCGCAGGCACCCCGTGGTGTTCGGGCTGCTGACGGCGCTCTTCATCTATATGGTGGCGCACCAGGTCATGCCGACCACCTGGAGCTTCTACACCACGTATCGCTTCAACTGGTCGTCGGCCATGATCGGCGGATCGCTGGCCATCACGGGTCTCATGTCCGCGCTGAGCCAGGCGACGCTCCTGCGCTACCTCGTGCCGAGGATGGGCGAGCGCGGCGCGGCGCTCATGGCCATGACCGTGATGATCGCGGGCTTCATCGGATTCGCGACCGCGACGCAGTCCTGGATGATGTTTGCGTGGCTGACGACGATGTTTTTTGCCGCCATCGTCATGCCGGTGACCAGCGCACTCATGTCGCATCGCGTCGAGCCGAACGCCCAGGGCGAGCTGCAAGGGGCGGTCGCGAGCCTCTTCTCGCTGAGTGCCATCGTCGGGCCGCCGATCATGGCGCAGCTCTTCGGGCATTTCTCGGCACCGGCCGCGCGGCCGCACCTGCCTGGCGCCGCGTTTTTCGCCTCGGCGATCCTGACGGCGATCGCGATCGGCGTCTACGCCTACGCCACGCGGCAGGACGCGCCGAGCGAAGTTGCCGCCATCGCTTGAGGCGCGGTGGAGCGGTGGCTCTCTAGATTGAGGACTACCGCGCTACCGCTCTACCGCTCTAACTCCCATTCCCCATGGCCCGCTTCAACAGCATTCTGGAAACCGTCGGCAACACGCCCGCAGTCCGCATCAACAAGCTCGCGCCGGCAAACGTCACGATGTACGTCAAAGTCGAGGCCTTCAATCCGCTCGGCTCCGTCAAGGATCGTCTCGCACTCGGCGTCATCGAGGACGCGGAGAAGAAGGGCCAGCTGAAGCCGGGGATGACCGTCATCGAGGCGACGAGCGGCAATACCGGCATCGGCCTCGCGATGGTGTGCGCGGCGAAGGGCTACCCGCTCGTCGTCACCATGGCGGAGTCCTTCAGCATCGAGCGGCGGCGCCTGATGCGCTTCCTCGGCGCCAAGGTGATTCTCACACCCGCGCCCGCGGGCGGCATCGGGATGGTGGACAAGGCCAAGGAGCTGGCCGCGAAGCACGGCTGGTTCATGACGCGGCAGTTCGAGAACGAAGCCAACGCGGACTTCCACTCCCGCACCACGGCGCGCGAGATCATCAACGATTTCGCGGGCCAGCGACTCGACTACTTCGTGACGGGGTTCGGCACCGGCGGCACGCTCAAGGGCGTCAGCCGCATTCTGGCGAAAGAACGTCCGGAGACCAAGATCGTCGTCTCCGAGCCCGCCGACGCCGCGATGCTCACGGGCGGCCAGCCGCAGGAACGCAACGAGGACGGCTCGCCGTCCAAGCGGCATCCGGCGTGGAAGCCGCATCCGATCCAGGGCTGGAGTCCGGATTTCATCCCGAAGCTCACGGGCGACGCCGTCGCCACGGGACGCGTGACGCGCGTGATCACGATCCCCGGGCCTGACGCCATGTCGTGGAGCAAGCAGCTGGCGCAGAAGGAAGGGATCTTCGTGGGCACGTCGGCGGGCGCGACGTTCGCGGCCGCGCAGCAGGTCGCGAAGGACGCGGAGAAAGGCACCGTCATCCTCGCGATGCTCCCGGACACCGGCGAGCGCTATCTCAGCACGCCGCTGTTCGGCGACGTCTCGCCGGACATGAACGACGACGAGAAGAAGATTCTCGCGTCCACGCCGATGTTCGCGTAGACACTCGGATCGAGACGGAATGTCCGAAGAGCGCGAGTTGCTCGACGCCGTGCGGGACGCGGCGCGCCTCGGCGGCTCGCGCGCACTGCAGCGCGCCAAGTCCGTGGTGGAGTACGAATCGAAGCACGATGGCTCGCCGGTGACCGCGGTCGATCGCGAGGTGGAGCTGCTGCTGCGCGATTGGATCATGAAGCACTATCCCGACGACGGCATCCTCGGTGAGGAATTTCCCGAGCACAAACCCGGCGCGCGGCGCCGGTGGATACTGGACCCGATCGATGGCACGCAGTCATACATCCGCGGTGTCCCGCTCTGGGGGACGATGGTGGCTGTCGCGCGTGGTGAAGACGTCATCGCCGGCGCGATCAACTGCGCGGCGTCGGGCGACCTCGTGTGGTCCGCGCGCGGCGAAGGGTGCTGGTGGAATGACGCGCGGTGCAACGTGTCGAGCGTGGCGGCGCTCGGCGACGCCGCGGTGCTCACCACCGACGAACGCAACCTGAAGAAGGGGGACATGAGCGCCGGCTGGCAGCGACTCAGCGAAGGCGCACGCATCGTGCGCGGCTGGAGCGACTGCTACGCGTTCGTGCTCGTGGCCACCGGACGCGCCGAGGCAGTGGTGGAGCTCAAGATGTCGCCGTGGGACGCGGCGGCACCGCTCGCGATCGTGCGCGACGCGGGCGGCGTCGCCACGGACTTCGCGGGGCGCGAGACCGCGTTCGGCGGAAGCCTGATAACGACGAACGCGCTGGTGGCGCGCGAGGTGCGACGCACGCTGAGCGGTGGAGCGGTAACGCGGTAGTTCTCGACCGCTGCACCGCTTTACCGCTCTACGGCCGGATCTGCCCCTGCGCCCGGCCGACCGCGTCGAGCGAGTCGAGCACCGTTCTGCGAGGAAATCCCGCCCGCGGCGCGATCTCGGGCCCGAGCTCCATGTAGCTGTCCGTCGCGGCATCGTACCGTGGCCACGTCGGCCACTTCCCTGCGGCGGGCGGTCCGTTCGGATCCGCGTTGCGCGCGAAGGCGACCCAGAAGTCGCTCATCGCGTCGGCGAGCCGCGCGTCATACGACGTGTGTCCCGCGCTCGGCTGCAGCGGTTGCGGGCGTCCGAAGACGAAGGTGATCTCGGCGCTGTGGTATGCGCCCGCGCGACGGTTGACGCTGTCTTCCGCCACGCGCGTGAAGAGATACACGTACGTCGGCACGCCCCGCGCGGACAGCAGCCGCGCCAGCGATCGCGCCGGTCCGCCGAAGATCACCTCGGGTTCGTCGCGATTGCTGCCGACGATGGTCGGCACCAGGTTCGCGCGTCCCTGCACGATCGCGGAATCTACCGGAACGGGAAGCACGTACCGGTCGAGCACCGGCCAGAACATCGGGCTGCCGGCATTCGGCGCCATGCGCACCGCCGCAGCAATGATGGAGTCGCCGGGGATGGCGCGCAGCCTGGCGAGCGTCGCGGCATCGTTGCCGCTCACCCCGAGCGACGTCGCGAGACGGAAGCCGGTGGACTCGGCGGCTGCGCGCGACTGGACCAGCGTCGTCCCGGTGCCGCTCTCCAGAACGGCGCGCTGGAAGAGTCCTTTCGCGAGCGGCGACCCGATCAGTTCACCGACGCTCATCGCGCCGGCCGACTCGCCGAAGATCATCACGCGCGACGGGTCGCCGCCGAAACGCGCGATGTTGCGCTTCACCCATTGGAGGGCAGCGATCTGGTCCAGCAGACCGAAGTTGCCTGACGTCTGTGTCGTCGCCTCAGCGGCGATCGCGGGGTGTGCCAGGAACCCCATGGGGCCGAGACGATAATTCACGGTCACCACGACCGCTCCCTTCTTCACCAGCGGACCCGGGTTGTGGCGCTCTTCTCCGCCGAAGCCCGCGAAGAATCCGCCGCCGTGGATCCAGACCATCACGGGCAGGTTGCCGGTGGTGGACGGCGTCCAGACATTGAGATACAGGCAGTCCTCCGACGTCCCTGCTACGGTGGCGTCGATGTCGCCGTACGGGCGGTGCTGGAGACAGTTGTGACCCAGACGCGTGGCGGACCGCACTCCTTGCCAGCTCGCGACCGCCTGCGGAGCGCGCCAACGCAGGTTGCCGACTGGCGGCGCCGCGTAGGGCACGCCCTCGAACACCTGCGCTCCGCTCGCGGCATCCACTCGACCCTCGAGCGTGCCGGAGAGCGTGTTGATGCGCGGCCCCTGCGCGGTCGTGGATGTACTGGGTTGGCCGGCGCAGGCGCCCAGGAGCACTGCTGCGAGTGCGAAATTGATGACTGGTCTCATGCCATGAACATGGCTTGCCGCATTTCCGTTGTCGATTTTCCCGGCCCTCATTCGACGTGTAGTCGACGGCCCACACGGCCCACGACCTACGACCTACGACCGCGAGGATGCAATGCCGCGTTACATGATGTTCATCAAGCACAGCGAGAGTTACCGTGACCAGGAGATCCCGCCTGCGTTGATGCAAGCGATGGGGACCTTCGTGCAGGAGAGCATGAAGAGTGGCGTCCTCGTGGAGACGTCCGGACTGCAACCGACGAAGAACGGTTTCCGCGTCTCGCTCGAGAAGGGCAAGCTGACCGTCACCGACGGACCGTTCGCCGAATCCAAGGAAGTCGTCGGGGGTTTCGCCATCTGCGAGTGTCGAGACAACACGCACGCGCTGGAAGTGGCGAAGCAGTTCATGGAGCTGCACCGGAAGCACTGGCCCGCCTTCGAGGGCACTAGCGAGGTGCGGCCAATGGAGGTATTCGAATGACCCATGTTCAAGTCCCTGCGGGTCCCTGAGAAGCTCTTTTCGCTGGCGATGTGGGTGGTGTCCCTCCTCTTCGCCAGCTTTCTCATCGGATTGGGCGGCAAGCTGGTCGGCGACCTGCCCGGCGTGCAGCAGTACATCACCCCCGATCAGTTCCTCGATTCCGCGCAGATACGCCGGAGCGACCTGGGACGGGTCGCCTTGCGCCGTCGCCTCGACGATCTCGGCTCCTCCGAGGAGCGCGCCCGGCTGACGCTCCAGGCGGCATCGAACGCCTATCGCACGCGGCGCGAGTCCTTCTCGAACTGGATCCAGACCCGCACGGCGACCACGAATCCGCAGCAGGATCCCGAAGTCGTCCGCCGGACGCACGAGCTGGATGAGCTGAACGCGGCGCAGCGGGCGGCGCAGGCGGAGGTGGATCGCCTGGAGGGCGAACAGCTCACCGTCCGCCAATCCATGGATTCACTCGAGCGCGCGCGCGCGACGCTGCAGACCGGCGCGCAGCGGCGCTACGAGCGCGCGCGATTCGGCGTGGAGCTCCGCGTGTTTCTCATTCGCCTCGCGATCACGCTCCCGCTGCTGCTCGTGGCCTGGTGGCTCGTGCTGCGCAAGCGGCGCAGCCCGTACTGGCCCTTGGCGCGCGGCTTCGTGCTCTTCGCGGTGTTCACCTTCTTCGTCGAGCTGGTGCCGTATCTCCCGAGCTATGGCGGCTACGTGCGCTACGGCGTCGGGGTGCTGCTCACGGCGGTCGCCGCGGTGTACGCGATCCGCGCGATGCGTCGTTACCTGGCGCGACGGGCCGCGGAGGAGCAGCGCACCGAGAGCGAGCGGCGTCGCGCACTGGATTACGAGGAAGGCATCAAGCGCGTGACCGCGGGCGTGTGCCCCGGCTGCGAGCGCGCCATCGCGACGTCAGCCGGCGGAGCGCCGGTGAACTACTGCGTCCACTGCGGGATGACACTCTTCGACACGTGCGCCCACTGCAACGCCAGGAAGAACGCCTTCTTCCTCTACTGCCCGTCGTGCGGCCAGCCCGCCGCGGAGCGCGCGCTCACTCCGACGTCCTGACGCCGACCTCGTCGAGGTGCTCGAGCAGGTCACCGGGATCCGCGTAGACGCGGTACGCACCGGCCTTGAGCAGCTCGTCCTCGCCGTAGCCCCCGGACAGGAGACCGATTCCGAGCGCGCGCGCACGCTGGGCGGCGAGCAGGTCCCACACACTGTCGCCCAGCACGACGGAGCTCATGATGGGAACGCCGAGGCGCTCGGCCGCGGCGAGGAACAGATCGGGATCGGGCTTCGCGTACTGCACCTGGTCGCGCGTGATCACCACGGCGCGGTCGGTGACCCCCAGCATCTCGAGTGCGGGCGCGGCGCTCTCGCGCCACCCACTCGTGGCGATGGCCCACGGCACGCGCGCCTCGCTGAGATACGTGAGCAGCTCGCGCGCGCCGCGCAGAGGCCGCACCTGATCCACGAGCCGCGCGTATGCCTCCGCGTGGTATTTCCGGATGCGCTCCGATTCCTCGCTCGTCACCGGGCGACCGGTCTCGCGGAGCAGCGCGTTGATGAGGAGCCCGCCGCTCATGCCGATGCGACGGTGGATGCGCCAGACGGCCAGCCGGATCCCCGCGCGCTCGAGCGCCTCGCGCCAGGCCAGCACGTGCTGGTACACGCTGTCGACGAGCGTGCCGTCCAGATCGAAGAGAAACGCGGGAGCGTGCGCGCTCTGCGGTGCCATGGCGTAAGAGTAAGCCGCAATCGCCGCGGATAGTCCAATACATTGTTGATGGCGCGCCATACCGCTAAGGTATGAAGCATGGAGCTGCGCCATCTGCGCTATTTCGTCGCCGTCGCCGAGGAGCTGCACTTCGGCCGGGCCGCGCAGCGACTCCACATCGCGCAGCCGCCGCTGTCGCGGCAGATCCGCGACCTCGAGCGCGAGCTGGGCGCGCCGCTCTTCGAGCGCGTTGCCCGCGGCGTGCAGCTCACCGCCGCGGGGCGCGCGTTCCTGCCACAGGCGCGGCTCACCCTGGCGCAGGCCGAGCGCGCCAAGCGCACGGCGCTGCGCGCCGCCCAGGGTGAGGTCGGACGCCTCCGCGTCGGCTTCGTGGACGCCGCCACGTACTCCGACGTGCTGCCCGACGTCCTCGGCTTCTTCCGCATGCACCTGCCGCAGATCGGCGTCTCGCTGTTCGAGATGGACTCCGCGCAGCAGGAGGACGCGCTGCGTGAGGGGCGCATCGACATGGGCATCGTCCAGCGGCCGCCCGCCGACGCCGAGCGCTGGCTCGCGCTCGAGGAGGTGTACCGCGACCCGCTGGTGCTCGCGCTGCCGGAGGAGCACCGGCTGGCGCAGAAGCCGCGGCTCGCGATGGAGGATCTCCGCGACGAGGCCTTCGTGCTCCTGTTCCGCTCCTCGGATCCGGAGCTGTGGGACACGATCATCGCCCGCTGTCGCGCGGCGGGCTTCAGCCCGCGCGTAATGCAGGAGGCGGGTGCGTGGCACACGCTCGCGGGCGTCGTGAGCGCTGGGGTGGGCGTGGCATTCGTCCCGCAATCGCTCGCGGGACTCAAGCGCCCCGGCGTCGTCTATCGGTCCGTGCGCGGCTTTTCGGCGGAGCTGACGCTGTACGCCGCATGGAAGCGCGGCGAGAAGTCTCCCGTGCGCGAGCGGTTCGTCACCGCCCTCCGCGCTTTGGTGGGCGACGGCCGCGCGAGCGGCCGCCGGACGCGGGCCGCCGCTTCGTTGGAGGCGAAGCCGCGCGCGGCGGCGCGAGGTGCGGGGCGCTAGTCTCCGACTGATCCACCGGCACCGCGCCGAACTGTGTCACGACGTACGCGCCGATCAGGTTCGCGTTCTGCAGCACCGTCGCGCTGTCGCGACCGTCCAGCAATCCCATGAGCAGCACAGCGAGAAAGGCGTCGCCCGCGCCGACGGTATCGCGAACGTCCACCTCGAAGCCCGGGTGCTCGTGCCACTCGCCGTCGCGCCAGAGCGCCGCGCCGTCGCGCCCGCGCGTCACGCACACCACCGGGCACTCGAACCTGTGGGCGAGCGTGGCGGCTGCGTCGCGTTCTGTCCGCGCGAGGCCGAACCAGTCCGCGAGCTTCGCCAGCTCTCCGCGCGACACCTTGAGCACGTCCGCGCGCTGCAGCGAGCGACGCACGACGTCGCGATCCTCGAACGGCGGGCGGAGATTCACGTCGAACGCCATGCGGCCCGGACTCTTCCACAGGCGCTCGAGCGTGCGCCGTGATTGGGGCTGCCGCTGCGCCAGGCTGCCGAACACCAGGCAGCGCGCTTGCGCCGCGCGCCGCACGAGGTCGTCGGTGATCTCGATGGCATCCCACGCTGCGGGTGCCAGGATCTCGTAGCGCGCCTCACCGGCATCGTTCACGGTGGCGCGCACGAACCCGGTCGGCAGCTCGGGATCGAACTGCACGAGGTCCGTCGCCACGCCGAAGCTCACCGCACGGCGCAGCGCCTCCTCGCCCAGCCGGTCGACGCCGACGCGACTCACCATCGCGACGCGCGCGCCCGCCGCGCTCAGGTGGCACGCCACGTTGAACGGCGCACCGCCGAGGAACAGTCCGGCCGGCAGCGCGTCCCAGAGCACTTCACCGAAGCAGAGAATCTCGCCGGCGGCCATGCCCACAAGGTATCGAACGCCACCAAAGAAGTAATGGAACGCTGGTCGCGCGTGCCCTAAATGTCCGGCGGTGAGCGAACGAGACCAGGTCGTCAGTGGGCCGACGCCGCGCCATTTGCTGCGTCGTGTGCGGCGGGGAGAGCTGCCGCCGGACGGTGTGCCGCGCGCCTCCACGCGCGGTCGCACCGATCCGGTGCCACGGGCGACGGTTTGGTCCGTCAGCCCCGCGGTGCCCGCGGAGCGCGCTGAGGCGCGCCGGCCTGCGTCACTGGACGCAGCCGCGGGCAGCGGCGGGCGCCGCGATGGTGGCCAGGCCCTGGCGTGAGAGCATCGCATCCAGCGCGGCGAGGTCCCCGCTCACGAGCGTGTTCCATCGTGTGACCACGCCGGCGAGATCGTGGCAGGCGCTCGCCGCCGCCGCGGACGCCGCGGGGGTGGGCGCCATGTCGCCGTTGTCCTGCGCGTTCAGCTGGTTCACGAATTCGGCGTTGACGCTGACGAACGTGGGCTGCGCGTTCCTGCCGCCGAATCCGCGACGCGCATTCGGCTCGCCCGCCACGGAGTCGATCTTCGCCGCCAGCGCATTCGCCGCGGAGACGATCGGATCGGGAGCGCCGGCTTTCGCGGCTTCGACCGCATGCTTGAGCGCCGCGACCGGCTGAAAGTCGTTCCAGGTCGCGTCGATTCCTCCCGTCAGCCGCATCAACAACCCGTGCTGGGCGGCGAGCTGCGCGAGCGTCGCCGGTGAACGCGGATCGGGACGCACGACGCCCGTCTGCTGGTACGTGCGTTCATCGACGGTGAGCCGGAGCGTGTACACGCCCGGCAAGGCGAGCGCCCCTTCAGGGGACGCCGGCGTCAGCCCGGGGTTCGCATTGATCTCGAAGCTGTGCGTGAACGCCGGCGGCGGATCGTAGCGCAGATCCCACACGGCACGGTTCAGTCCTGCGCTCGCAGGAATGGAGTAGGGCGGCGCGATCCAGAAATTCGGCTCCGGCGGTTGCGCGGCCTCCCGCACGGGCGGCTGCGGCGCGCTCGTGAGATGACGCACCACGTGCCCCGCCGCATCCAGCACGTCCAGCATGACCGGCTGCGAGGGGGCCTGCCCGAGCGCGTAGTACACGAACATCCCCGTCGGCGCGTTCAGCGCGTGCGGCACCTCGGCCGGGAACGGCGTGTCCGAGCCGACGTTGCGCCGCAACCGCACCGCGTCGCCCGGCTTGAACAGGTGCACCGCCTCCGCCATGACACCGGCACTCATCTGCCGCAGCGGCGACATGTCGTCCAGCACCCAGATCCCGCGACCATAGGTACCGGCCACCAGATCGTTGTCGTGCACGGTGATGTCCCGGTACGACGTGTTCGGGAGGTTGAGCTGCAGCGACTGCCAGCTGTCGCCATCATCGAACGACACGTACACGCCGCTCTCGGTTCCCGCGAACAACAGCCCCGCGCGCTTCGTGTCCTCACGAACCACGCGCACGAACGCGCCACTCGTCAGCGCGGCGGGAAGGCCGTTCACGATCTTCGTCCACGTCTGTCCGTAGTCGCGCGTGCGGTAGATGTACGGCGCGTAATCGCCGCGCGTGTGATAGCTGATGGCGACGTACGCCTCCGCCGGATTGTGCCGCGACGCTTCCACCGCGACGAGACCGGCGACCGCGGGAAGCGGCAACGAGGGCGGAGTGACATCCCTCCACGTGGCGCCGTGATCGCGCGTCACGTGCAGCAGCCCGTTGTTGCTTCCGGCCCAGATGACACCCGCCGAAACCGCCGACGCCGAGATGGATTCCAGCGCGCCG
>DATFHG010000147.1:0-2623 GCA_035248725.1 Gemmatimonadaceae bacterium
CCTCCAGCGGCTCCGTGCCGTCCGCGATCACCTGCGCCAGAATCTTCCGCGTGCGGTCGCCCTTGATCTGCCCGAGCGCGAAGAGCGCGTTGTTGCGCACCGCCAGCTCGTCACCGTGCTGCACCACGTCCTGGAGCGCGTCGATCGCCGCGTCGCTGTTCGACTGGCCCAGGTAGAAGACCGCGTCGTTCTTCACCGCCGTGCTCGGGTCCGACCGCGCCACGTCGAGCAGGATCTTCTCACGCTCGGTGCCCCCCTTCTGCGCCAGGATGAAGAGTGCGTTCTTGCGCAGCGGCGCCGAACAGTCGTCGCGCCGCAACAGCACCTTCCTCAGCAGCGGCAGCACGCGATCGGCGTCCATCTGCTGCAGCGCATCGAGGGCGGCGGTGCGCACTTCCATGTCCTGGCACGCGCCACCGGTCGACGCCGCGCTGTCCACCTCGCGCCGGGCGACGACGTCACCGCGCTTCGCCAGCTCACCCTTCACGACGATGAGCAGCGGACCCGCGTCCGCGCGCGTCGGCGCATTCGGATACAGGTTGGCCTGCGTGTCCAGCGCCAGGGCGGCGCCGGTGAGATCGCCGCTCCGGTACAGCGCGAACCCTTTCCAGTACAGCGCATCCGGTGCGTACACGGACTTCGGGTAGCGCGAGAGGATGCTGTCGAACAACCGCGCGGCGACGTCGTAGTTCTTGTCGTCCAGCGCGCTGCGCGCTCGGCGGTACAGCGAGTCCGCGGGATCGGCCTGCTGCGCCTGCGGCATCGGGATGGGCGACGCATGCGCCGAGCGCGCGTCGACGCCGACCGTCACGACCGCCAGGGCCACTACTATATGGAAGGCTTTCATTGGAAGCTCCGTCAGAGCCCGCCGGCGGCGGGCGGAGAGGGTAGGATCGTGCGGATGCGCGGCAGCACCGTGCCCGCGCGGAGTCGTTCGTTCAGCAATCGCGTTTCCACGGAGCGACGCGCGCCACTGTCGGGGAGCGCCGCGATCTCGGCGAGCACCAGCTCCAGGTCCTCGAGCAGCCGGTCCACCGCCGGCGTCCGTCCGCCGTTGTTCGCGATGAGCAATCGCGTGTGCGACAGCAGCCGGCGGCTGCGCCGCGCGCGCTCCGGATCCCGCCGTCCCGTACGCAGGTCCGCGCGCACCTCCGTGAGAAACGCCTCGGCTTGCACCAGGTGGTTGAGCGTGGCGGCCAGCACCTGCGCGTCGCGCTGCGAGTCCGCGGCCCGAACGCTCGACGCCACCGGCGGAGTCGTCGTTGCAGCAGCCGGAGACACCGCGCTGCGCCTGCCGATCGCGACCCCGATCACGAGCGCCGCCGCGATCCCGACGCCCGACGCGATCCACGCCCAACGACGCCCCCTGTCATCCCGAGCGAAGCGAGGGATCTGCACCTTGTCATCCCGAGCGACGCGAGGGATCTGCACCTCGCGAATTACATCCTGTTCGATGCGCGACCACATCGCGTCCGCCGGCGTGGAGCTCGTGGAGCGGTACCCCTTCGCCTCGCGCCGCAGCAGCTCGTCGAACTTGTCATCGTCAGACACTGGCCGATTCTCCTTCAAATTCCCTGAGCGCGCGACGCAGTCGCGTGCGCGCCTCCGACAGTCTTGCCTTGGACGTTCCCGTCGCGATCTGCAGCAGCGTGCCGATCTCGCCGTGGTTGTGTCCCTCGATCTCGTGCAGCACGAACACCGCGCGATAGATGTCCGGCAGCGCGTCGATGGCCGCGTACAGCCGTTCGCGCAGATCCGGCTCGACGTCCGGCCGCTGCGCCACATGATCCGCTTCCTCGATTTCCGCCGACCGTGCGTTCCATCGTTTGCGTGCCCGGATGCTATTGAGGATCGACGACACCGCGATCTGGTGAATCCACGTGCTCAGCGCCGCCTCGCGCCGGAACGTGTGCAGGTTCCGGAAGACGCGAACGAACGCATCCTGCGTGGCGTCCTGCGCCAGCGTGTCGTCCGCGGTCATGCGGACGGCCAGCCGGTGAACCGCCCCGACGTGCGCGTCATAGAGTTGGCGCGCGGCCGTCATGTCGCCGGCCAGCACCCGCTCGATCAGCTCGGCTTCGTCCACGTGGGCGAAAGTCTCCGGAGGGTTCATTCGTATAGACTCCGGGTCCGGGCCAGGGGTTGTGCCATGTTTTCGACCGGGATCCGTGCCCTGAAACTGCAATGAACGCAGAGGCCGCGGAGTAGCGGAGGCCGCGGGGGAGAACCCTGCCACCAGACTTTCTTACGGAGTGAGAATTGAAGCGCGTGCTTCTGGGGTGGAGCTCCGGCAAGGACAGCGCGTGGGCGCTGCACGTCCTGCGCGGCGACCGCGATGTCGAGGTCGTCGGCCTGCTCACGACGCTGAACGGCAGCGCGCAGCGCGTCGCCATGCACGGTGTGAGGCGCGAGCTCGTCGGACGCCAGGCCGCTGCCGCTCGTCTCCCGCTCACCACGGTGGACCTGCCGTGGCCCTGCAGCAACGAGCAGTACGAGGAGCTCATGGCGGGTGTCGTGGCGCGCGCGAAAGCCGACGGCGTCACGCACATGGCCTTCGGCGACCTGTTTCTCGAGGACGTGCGCGCCTACCGCGAGCGCCAGCTGCACGGCACCGGGATCGAGC
>DATFHG010000148.1:0-73870 GCA_035248725.1 Gemmatimonadaceae bacterium
ACCGCTCGTCATCGAGATCAAGGAGCTTGCTGCCCTGGACGCAACGCTCGCGTTGATTCGACGCTTCGGAGTCGAGCACCGGGTGGTCGTCGGCTCCGCTGAAAATGCGGTGATGGAGCGTCTCTATCGATCGGGGTTGCCTTGCTGCGCGTCCATGGCAGATGCGATGGCCTGGCTGCCCCTGGCGCTGTTGGGACGAAGACCGCCTCGCCCGCCATTTCACGTGCTTTCGATCACCCCGTTCTGGCGCGGTCTGCCCATTCCTGTCGTGAGGCTCGCGAGGGCCGGGCGCGCGCATTCGGTCCCGACTCACGTCTGGACGGTGAACGACCCTACGCGTGCGCTGCGTTATTGGAACAGCGGCATCGCCGGGATTCTCACGGACGACCCCGCCCGCATGCTTGCTGCCCGCGAGCGATGACGCGATTCGCACCGGGCCGCGGCAAATCGGTGATGGTCTCCGGGTTCACATCCATAGAATCGGCCCATGTCAGCGGCCCGGCAGACGTTTGGGGAACTCGGAGAGCGAATAGCGGAGCGGTGGCTCACTCGGCGCGGATGGAGGGTCATTCAGCGACGGTTTCGGAGCGGACACCGCGATATCGATTTGGTTGTCGAGCGGGAAGGGACTGTGGCGTTTGTGGAGGTTAAAGCGAGACGGGGCACGGAGTTCGGTGGCCCGGTGCAGGCGGTGAACTACCGCAAGCGCCGGCAGCTGGAGCGCTCGGCGCACGTCTGGATCGACCGTCACGGACGGGCGGAAGAGTCGTATCGGTTCGACGTGGTGGGCGTGCTCGTGGACGGCGCCCTGGTTCGGGTGTGCCACGTCGAAAACGCCTTCATGGTCGCAAAATCCGCTTGATAAACCTCGAGCATTTCGTATTTTCTTCGGGTCCTCAGCGCGGCGGCAACGTCACGCTAGCCAGCCAGGCCAATAGTTCGGACCTTTCAACTACAAGGATGGATGACGAATGGCTGTGTCAACGATTGCCGACGACAAGAAAAAGGCGCTGAATCTCGCGATCGCCCAGATCGAAAAGAGCTGCGGGAAAGGCTCCATCATGCGCCTGGGTTCGGAGAACCGGATTCGGGTTGAGGCCATCCCCACAGGAGCCATCAACCTCGACGCGGCGATCGGCGTGGGAGGTATCCCTCGCGGTCGCATCACCGAGATCTACGGCCCCGAGTCGAGCGGCAAGACAACCTTGACTCTGCACGTCGTTGCCAATGCGCAGCGTCAGGGCGGTGTGGCGGCGTTCATCGACGCCGAACACGCGCTGGACGTCGAGTACGCGCGGAAGCTGGGGGTGGATGTGGAAAGTCTGCTCATCTCGCAGCCCGACACCGGCGAACAGGCGCTCGAGATCTGTGAGATCCTCGTGCGCTCCGGCGCCGTGGACGTCGTCGTCGTGGATTCGGTCGCGGCGCTCGTTCCCAAGGCCGAAATCGAGGGGGACATGGGTGACAGTCACGTCGGCCTCCAGGCGCGGCTCATGAGCCAGGCGCTCCGGAAGCTCACGGGTGCCATCGCGCGGTCCCGCACCTCGGTGATCTTCATCAATCAGCTGCGCGAGAAGATCGGGGTGATGTTCGGAAACCCTGAGACCACCACGGGTGGCAAGGCGCTCAAGTTCTACGCGTCGGTCCGGCTCGACATCCGCCGTATCGGCCCCGTAAAGGAAAAGGAAGACGTGGTGGGCTCGCACGTCCGCGTGAAGGTGGTGAAGAACAAGGTCGCGGCACCGTTCCGTCAGGCCGAGTTCGACATCATGTACGCGGAAGGCATCAGCCACACATCGCTGCTCGTGGACATCGGCGCCGAAGCCAACATCATCGAAAAATCCGGCGCCTGGTACAGCTACAACGGACAGAAGATCGGTCAGGGTCGCGAGAACGCGAAGCTGTATCTCAAGGACAATCCGACTCTCCAGGCCGAGATCGAGGAGAAGGTCAAGGTGCTTCTCGGCATGACGGCCACGAAGCTGGCCGGCGAGGAAGTCGTCGAAGACGAGTAAGCGACGTTCGACCCGCGAGCCGGGGAGAGGCGTTTCGACCATGACGGGACCCGGAAACTCCCGTTGGGCCGGACCGTCGTCTCCCCGGCTCCATTTTCAGGCAGGAAACCGGTGACTGCCTCCGCCTACGAGATGGCGCTGCGCCTCCTGGAGTATCGTGCGCGATCGGCCGCCGAGCTGCGGCGCCAGTTGCTGCGGAAGGGCGCGGAGGCCTCGGACGTCGACGCCGCGCTCAGCAGGCTGCGCGAGCAGAAGCTCATCGATGATGAGGACTTCGCACTGCAATTCGCGCGCGGCAGAATCACTGGGGCCGGTGCATCGCGCCGGCGAATCGTCCAGGAGCTCGCGCGCAACGGCATCCCGCCCGACATGGCTGGTCGGGCCATCGACACCCTGCGTGACGACGATGGCCTCGATCCGTCGGCGGGAATCCATCGCGTGGCGCGGCGGAAATGGCAATCGCTGGCGAAGGTCGACGAGTTCACACGGAAACGCCGCCTGTACGCGTTTCTCGCGCGACGTGGCTACGATCCCGACGAAATCCGTGCGGCGATGCAGTCCATCGGCGAGGACGTGGAGGACTGACCGCACTCCCCGGCGTATATTCCGCGCATGCGCGCCGCCGACATCCGCAGCCGATTCCTGAAGTACTTCGAGCGCAACGAGCACGCGATTCGTCCGAGCTCGTCGCTCGTGCCGGTGGATGATCCCACACTGCTGTTCACCAACGCGGGGATGGTGCAATTCAAGCGTGTCTTCCTGGGTCAGGAGGACCCACCCACCGCGCGTCGTCGCGCGACGACCGCGCAGAAGTGCGTGCGCGCCGGCGGAAAGCACAACGATCTCGAGCAGGTGGGCCACACGTTCCGGCACCACACGTTCTTCGAGATGCTCGGCAATTTCTCCTTCGGTGATTACTTCAAGCGCGATGCGATCCGCTTCGGCTGGGAGTTCGTCACGAAGGAGCTCGGGATCGATCCGGCGCTCGTCCGCGTCAGCGTGCACTACAAGGATGATGAGGCGCGTACACTGTGGCGCGACGTGGCCGGTCTCTCGGACGAGCGCATCTACGGTCTGAGCGACAAGGACAACTTCTGGCAGATGGCGGACACGGGACCGTGTGGACCGTGCTCGGAGATCTATGTCGACCTCGCGCACCTGGCGAAGGATTGGCGTTTCCCGCCGGATGCGTCGGGCGAATGGACGGAGCGCGATCGCAAGACGTTCTCGCTCGACGCGTTCGTCGAGGGCGCCGAGGCAGGACGCTTCCTCGAAATCTGGAACCTCGTCTTCATGCAGTACGACCGGCAGGCCGACGGGACACTGGTGCCGTTGCCGAAGCCGTCGGTCGACACGGGCGCGGGGCTGGAACGTATCGCCGCCGCACTCCAGGGCGTGACGAGCAATTACCACACGGACCTGTTTGCACCGCTGCTCGCGGCCGTCGAGAAAGCCGTCGGTTTCGAGTACTGGGGTCGCGAGAACGACGACGCGCGCTCCGGTATTCGCGTGCGCGGCGGACGCGGCGGCACTGACGTCGTGGCAAACGCGGTCGCGCCAGCGTCGTTCCGTGTGCTCGCCGATCACGCGCGGGCCGTCGCGTTCCTGCTCGCCGACGGCGTGTTCCCGTCGAACGAGGGTCGCGGCTACGTCCTCCGTCGCATCCTGCGTCGCGCGGTGCGCCACGCGTGGCTGCTGGGCCGCACGGAGCCGACCCTCGTGACGGTGGTGGAGAGCGTCATCGCGTCGATGTCGGACGTCTACCCCGAACTGCAGCAGCGCCGCAAGCACATCGTCGACACCACGCGGGTGGAGGAACAGAGCTTCCTCGCCACCATCGAAGGCGGTCTTGCGCGGTTCGATCAGATCGCGCCGGTGCGAACGACGCGCGGCGGCACGGACATTCACGGTACGATCAGCGGCGACGATGCGTTCCGTCTGTACGACACGTTCGGCTTCCCGATCGACCTTACCGATCTCATGGCGCGCGAACGCGGCTACGTCGTCGATATCGCCGGATTCGAGACGGCGCTGGACGCGCAGCGGAAGCGCTCGCAGGAAGAGCGGAAGTCGCGCAAGCTGGGCGTCGAGGCGGATGCGCTGGCCGATCTCTCCCAGTGGCAGGGCGACGGCGATGCAAAAACCACGAAGGTCGAGTTCGTCGGCTACGACACCGTTGAGATCGAGACGCAGGTCGCGGCAATCCGCCATCTCGGCGAGAACCGCGTGGCGATGCTGCTGCGGGAAACGCCGTTCTACGCCGAGTCGGGAGGCCAGATCTCGGATCGAGGGGAGATCGTCGGTGACGGGTGGCGGCTGGATGTGGACGACGTGCGGAAAGTCGATGGCCGGCCGGCCGCCCTCGGCACGCTGACGGGCACGTTCGCATTCGGGCGAGTCAAGGCGCGCGTGCCATCACGGCAGCGCCGCGACACGGAGCGCAACCATACCGCGACCCATCTGCTGCATGCGGCCTTGCGTCAGGTTCTTGGAGAAGCGGTGCACCAGGCGGGATCGCTCGTCGCGCCCGAGCGTCTGCGCTTCGACTTCACCCATCATGGACCGGTCAAGCCGGAGCATCTCGAGCAGATCGAGCGCATCGTGAACGACGTGGTGTGGCGCGCGCTGCCCGTGACGTATCGCGAGATGGGGTACAACGACGCGCGCGCGGCGGGAGCCATGGCGCTCTTCGGGGAGAAATACGGCGACGTGGTGCGCGTGGTCACCGTGGGAGACGTCTCGATGGAGCTCTGCGGTGGCACGCACGTGCGCAACACGGCGGAAATCGGCCTGTTCCGCATCGTCGCGGAGACGGGCGTGGCGTCGGGCGTTCGCCGCATCGAGGCGGCCACGGGACCCGGCGCGTTCCAACTCATGCGCGAGCACGAGCGCGCCCTCGCGCGCGCGGCGGAGCTGTTGAAGACGGCCGAGGAAGGCGTGGAGCGTCGTATCGCCGGATTGCTCGACGAGCGGCGTGCACTCGAGCGCCGGCTCGAGGACGTGCTGCGCGGCGGTGGCGACCAGATGAAGCAATGGGTCTCCGAAGGCGAGTCGCTCGGCACCAATGGCGCGCGCTTCGTGGGACGCACCGTGAACGCCGGTGACGTGAAGGAGCTGCAGGCGATGGGCGACGCCTTGCGCGAGAAGCTCGAGTCGGGCGTCGGAGTGCTGGGCGCCACCCTCGCCGATGGCAAGTCCACATTGCTGGTAGTCGTCACCGACGATCTCCGGGACCGCGGCGTCCGCGCTGACGCGCTGGTGCGCGAGATCGCCGCGGCGGCCGGGGGACGCGGCGGCGGCAAGGCCCACATGGCCCAGGCCGGTATTCCCGACGCGTCGCGCCTCGAGGACGCCATCCGAGGCGCTCCCGCGATCATTCGCCCGATGCTCGCCAAATCGTGACGGTGCTCGACTGGGTTCGCGAGCACACGCGAGACGCGCCCTCCTCGCTCGTCGAGTACATGACGACGCTCATCGGGGCCGGTGGTTCGGAGCCGGAAAGCCGAACGGCGGCGGTCTGCATCGACAGCGCCGTGCGAGGACTGGAGCAGCTCGTACGCGACGCGCGCTTCGCTCGCGAGGATGCGTCGCAGCTGCTCGCCATCGACGCGCTCACGACTCTCGCGTTCGAGCACGCCGCGCAGACAGCGGCGACTGCTGGCGCCATCGGGGACGCCGCCGAACAGAGCGCTCGAGCTCTCGGGACCATCACCGACGTTCGTGGCTGATCTCTTCGCCGACGCGTTGCGCGAGCTCGCGGCCACCGCGCAGCGAACGGCCACCGAGCTCGGCCCCTCCATGGAGCGCGCTCTGGCGCTCGTTCGGGCTACGGTGCGCCGCGGAGGGACGCTCTACTTCTGCGGGAACGGGGGCAGCGCCGCAGATGCGCAGCACCTCGCTACCGAGTACGTCGTGCGATATGCGCGGAATCGTCGCGCCTATCCGGCCGTCGCGCTGACGACAGATACCTCGCTGCTGACGGCTGCAGGCAACGATTTCGGATTCGACGAGATCTTCGCACGACAGGTCGAAGCACACGCCAACGCGGGCGATCTCCTCGTCATTCACACGACGAGCGGCAATTCGAAGAACATCCTTCGCGCCGCGGAGGCAGCGAAGGCGAAGAACGTCGAGGTGCTGGCCTTCAGCGCGCGCGACGGCGGCCGGATCGTCGCGCTCGCGACGCACACTGTCATCATCCCGACGGACCGCACGGACAGGGCGCAGGAGCTGCAGCTCTGTATCGAGCACATCATCTGCGATCTGATCGAACGCGACCTATGAAATCGCTTGCGGGCCATCGCGCGCTGGTCACCGGCGGTTCGCGGGGCATCGGTGCGGCCACGGCACTGCTGTTCGCTGAATGGGGCGTGCACGTCGCCATCGGCTATCGCAACCGCGGCAGCGACGCGGAGGCCATCGTCCGGCGCGCACGCGCGTTCGGCGTCACCGCCAGCATGATTGCATCCGACATCAGTACGCCGGCAGGTGCTGAGACCCTCGTGACGGAGGCGGTGCGGCAGCTGGGCGATGACGGGCTCGATTATTTCGTCGGAAATTCCGGCATCTGGATCCCCGACGAAGTCGCGCTCGCCGAGATGTCGGACGAGCAGTGGCGTCGAACGATGCGGGAAAACGTGGACTCGGTCTTCTACACCACGCGCGCCGCGGCACGCGTGCTGAACGATCAGGGTCGTGTGGTACTCGTCGCCAGCACCGCGGGCCAGCGCGGCGAAGCGTTTCACGCGGATTATGCCGCGTCCAAGGGCGCGATGATCTCGTTCGTGAAGTCGCTGTGCGTGGAGCTGGCGCGGCGTGACATCACCGTGAACTGCGTCGCCCCCGGATGGGTGGACACGGAAATGGCCGCGCTGCCGTATGCCAACGGGGGCCGCGAGCGCATCGCTGGAACCATCCCCATCGGTCGCATCGCCGATCCGCGGGACATCGCGGGACCGATCGTGTTCCTGTGCTCCGATCTCGCCCGGCACATCACCGGCGAGATTCTCAACGTGAACGGCGGGAGCGTGTTGGCCGGATGATCGTGCTCGTGTTCACGGGCGGCACGATTTCGATGCGCCACGACCCCACCGCGCGCGGCGCCGTGCCGGCGCTCGCGGGCCGCGACATCCTGCAGCTGGTGCCACAGCTGCGCGATATCGCGCAGCTCGAGATCGACGATTTCGGGGCGTTTCCGGGACCGCACATGTCTCCCGATCGCATGCTGGAGCTGCGCAACTGCATCGCGCGACACGTCGCACGGCCTGACGTCCGCGGCGTGGTGGTCACGCACGGCACCGACTCGCTCGAGGAGACGGCGTACCTTCTCTCGAGGACGCTCGCGACGGACAAGCCGGTTGTGCTCACGGGCGCGATGCGCACCGCGAGCGAGCTGGGGTGGGATGGTCCAGCGAACCTCGGCGCGTCGGTGCGCGTGGCGGCCAGCGACGAGGCACGCGGCTTCGGGATTCTGGTCGTGATGGGGGACCGGATCTTCGCGGGCCTCGACGTCACGAAGGCGCACACGCACATGCTCGACGCCTTCGAGAGCCCGGGCCTTGGCCCCCTCGGCGTCGTGGATGACGGTCAGGTCATCTTCCGACGCGCCGTGCCCTCGGCACCCGACGTCGTGGAAGCAACGCGTCTCAGCGGACCCGTGGACATCGTCTACGCGTACGCCGGAGCGGATTCGCGACTCCTCGACGCAGCCCGTGCCGAAGGGATCGGCGTCGTCGTCGCGGCGATGGGGCGGGGCAACGTCCCCCCCGCGATGGTGCCCGGCATAGAGCGCTGGATCGACGCACGCAAACCCGTCGTGATCACCTCACGCGCACTCCGCGGGCGCGTGGGACCAACGTACGGCTATCCGGGAGGTGGCAGACGTCTCCACGATCTTGGCGCCGTGTTTGCCGGAAGCCGGCGTCCGCAGCAGGCACGCATCGATCTCATGCTGGCACTGTCGACTGATGCCGACGTGCGCGCGTTTTTCGAGGGCTGAGCGTCAGTTGTCGTTACGCCGCACCCATTGCTGAAAGCACTGCCAGTCGAATTCCATGGCCGCACGCATCTGATCGGGATAGCCGAAATGATCGACGTATCCCTCATGCTCGGCACGCCAGCGGCAGTCCCAGACAAAGTCGAATGCGTGCGTGCCGGATGTGGTACGCACGTCCACGGAGCCGACAAAGTCCGAGCAGCCGGACGACCCACGGACCACGATCTCGTCGATCTCGAGAGCCGGTTCTGCATGAAGCAGTTGGGTCAGCAGGCGGCGCACTTTGACCCGCGGAACAAAGCTCTCGACCTTTACGCGCTCAGCCGTTTTCCCTTCCAGATAGGAAAGAACGGCTGCCTTGAACTCCGAGGTTGCGTGTGACCCGTGAACCAGCGTTTCCATACGTCAGTCGAGCCCGCCAGATTGGTTTAAGTGTGCGCAGCGAACCTGTTGCGACACAACACAATATCGCCACGCATCGAGACGCCCGGAAGTGACGATCGAAACATCTGACGCGCTACGTCTGCTACGTCCTCCAGCCGGAGTTCTGGAGCTCGTGGCGAGGCTCGAGGATGACGGCCACCAAGCGTGGTGCGTTGGCGGAGCTGTTCGCGACGCGCTCCTTGGCCATCCCCATCTCGATTGGGACCTGGCGACGGATGCGCGCCCGGATGACGTCCGCCGTCTCTTTGGCCGCAAGCGAACGATTCCAGTGGGAATCGATTTCGGAACGGTCGGCGTGCTCGACAGTGACGGCGTGATGCACGAGGTGACGACGTTCAGGCACGACGTGCGCACGGACGGTCGCCACGCCGAGGTCGAGTTCGGCGCCTCGCTCGATGAAGATCTGGCGCGGCGCGATTTCACGGTCAACGCGATCGCGTTTTCGCCATCGCGGCGTGAGGTACGCGATCCGTTCGGAGGGCAGCGCGATCTGAAGAGCCGAGTCATCCGTGCGGTGGGAGATGCGCAGCAACGCATGCGGGAAGACCGGTTGCGGGCACTGCGGGCGATGCGGTTTGCCGCCCGATATCAGTTCACGATCGACCCCGACACATGGCAGGCGATCCGCGACAGCGCCCCCTATCTCACGCGGCTCTCCGCGGAGCGCGTGAAGCAGGAGCTCGAGAAAACGATGGATCAGGTAGACCATCCGTCGCGTGCGTTGCGCATGTGGCGCGAGACGGGCGCGGCCAGCGTGCTTCTGCCTGAGCTGGCATCGGCGAGCGAGGAAGCATTGGTAGCGGTCGATCTCTCCGCGCAGCCTGGATCCCCACGTCGACCTGGCCGACGGTTGAATCGCATTGCCGCTCTCCTCAGCGATGTGGATGGAACGCGTGCGCTGGATGTCGCCGGACGACTGCGGTTCTCGAACCAGGATGCGCGCTGGCTCTCCGATCTGCTGGAGCGATGGCGCGTGCTGGACGAGGAGATGTCCGCGGCGCTGCGTACAGGCGAGCCGGACAGTGGCGTGGTGCGGCATTGGGTCGCACGGATTGGCCGCGTCTATCTGCCTGCCTTCTACCGTCTCGCCGACGCCCGGTGGTCGGCTCGCCGCACCTCCGCTCATGACGCGCCGACGGCGCAAGCCGTGCATTCGCTGTATCGCCGCAGCGTACGTGCAGCATTGCGGGACCCGGTCGATCTCCGCGACCTCGCCATCGATGGCGATGATCTGCGGCGCGCTGGCATCCCGCCCGGTCCGGGGATGGGTAAGATTCTGTCGACCCTCCTGAGCTGGGTCATCGAAGAGCCGGCCCGGAATCTTCGTGACCGCTTGCTCGACGAGGCGCGGCGGCTGCACGCGCGGCAGCACTGAAATCCGAACGAGGAGTCGAACGACCCGATGCTCTTTCGCGGCAAACAGGCGGATCCATCCATTTGGCGACGCTTTCGCGCACCGACCGACGGTTTCACGTTCACCTCCGAGGACGGCTACTTCGCCGCGCATGTCGTGGCGAACTCCGAGCGCGTGGTAAATCTCTTTCATGCGCTCGCCGAACAGTTGCCGCCGGCCGTCGACGTCGTGCTCGATGATTTGCGCTCCGGTCGAAGCTGGAAGGGCGAGTCGTTGCCGCTCGACGATGTTCGGGAGCAGATCAATCGGCTGAAGGTGCTGCTCGCCCGCTACGGAGGGGTCGAGCTGTCCGTGTTCACCTCCGAGGACCAGCTGACGCTCAATCCATATCTGGAGCTGTTCATCTATTCGCGGACGGATCGCTGGTGCTACCTCCTCGAGGGCAAGGGACTGGAGGAGCAGGCGGTCGTGCGCACGAAAAGCTGGAAGCAGCAACGGGCGCATTTTCCCGCGGCATCGGAGCTCGTGAACGCAATTCAGGCGGCGGTGGAGCGACTCGGTCTGCAGCGCGCGTGAACAGCACGGAGCTGGCGTACGGCCTCTCGGCCGCGGCCGCGAATGTCTGCGGTGCGCTGGCCGTGACGTGGCGCCGGGAATGGAGCGTTCGTGTCCTCGATCGGACGCTCGCCTTCGCCGCCGGGTTCCTGCTGAGCGTGGCGTTCGTCGATCTCATTCCCGAGGCGATTGCGCGCGGCGGGCAGCAAGCCGCGATCGTCGCGCTCGTCTCCTACCTCCTCGTTCATCTCACCCAGCACACGCTGGGGCGGCACTTCCACTTCGGCGAGGAGACGCATCGCGTCACCCGGATCGTCAGCGTGAGCGCGCTCATCGGCCTGCTGCTGCACACCTTTGTCGACGGGGTTGCGGTGGCCAGCGGCATCATGGTGAGCAGCGCCGTCGGGGCGCTCGTGTTCATGGGCGTGCTGTTGCACAAGTTTCCTGAGGGGCTCGCGATCTCGAGCCTGTTTCTCGCGGCTGGCGCCCGACGCAGCACCGCCATCGCCGCCGCCGGGGCCATCGGCGCGGCCACGCTGCTCGGCGTCGCGCTGACCGAACAATTCAGTGGTCTGCGCACAAACGGCCTCGCGATCTCGGCTGGCGTGACGATCTACGTGGGGGCATCGAATCTCGTGCCCGAGTTCCAGGCCCGCTCGGGGTGGGGCACACCCGTGAGCTTCATGGCGGGGTGTGGAGCATATTTCGCGACGCGCGCGCTGCTGTGAGGACTTCCGTGCCTCGACGCCCGAGCACTCAACCCACGCTGTTCAAGGAAGCGGCCGATCGTACCCAGCCGCTCGCGTCGCGCATGCGTCCGGCGACGCTCGACGAATTCGTCGGACAGGAGCACCTCCTGGCGCGCGGCAAGCCGCTGCGCGACGCCATCGAGAACGGCACGATCGGATCGATCGTGTTGTGGGGGCCACCTGGCACGGGCAAGACGACGCTCGGACGATTGATCGCCGCGTACACCGATCGCGAGTTCGTTCCCTTTTCTTCCGTCACCGAAGGCGTGCCGCGAATCCGCGAGATCGTGGCGGAGGCACAGCGCCGTCTTCAGGTGGGCCGCGGGACGATCCTATTCGCCGACGAAATCCATCGGCTGAACAAGGCCCAGCAGGATGCCTTTCTTCCGCATGTGGAAGCCGGCACCATCACGCTCGTCGGCGCCACGACCGAGAATCCGTCGTTCGAGATCAACGGTGCGTTACTGTCGCGCGTGCGCGTCTTCGTGCTTCAGCCGCTGTCGCCTGGAGACATTCGCGCCTTGCTCGAGCGCGCCCTGCACGACGCCGACCGGGGCCTCGGCGCGCTGGGGCTGGCGGTGGATGTAGACGCCATCGCGCTCATCTCGGAGGAGGCGGATGGCGACGCTCGCCGGGCGCTCACGGTGCTCGAAGCCGCGGCGGAACACGCTGGCGAGAAGGGACGCGTCGACGTGACGGCTGCTCGTGAAGCGATGCAGCTGCGGTTCGCGCGCTTCGACAAATGGGGAGAAGAGACGTACAACATGCTCTCCGCCTTCCATAAGAGTCTCCGCGGCAGCGACCCCCAGGCAGCGCTGTACTGGATGGCGCGCTTTGTAGAGGGCGGTGGAGATCCGATGGTTCTGTTTCGCCGGGCGCTGGCGATGGCGGCGGAGGACATCGGACTCGCGGATCCCGAGGCGCTCAAGCTCGCCGTGGCCGCGCGGGACGCCTTCCATATGCTCGGGCCTCCGGAGGGCTACCTGCCGCTGGCGCAAATGGTGATCTACCTCGCAACGGCACCCAAATCGAACTCGGCGAAAGTTGCGCTCGGCGAGGCGATGGCCGCGGCGGCGGAGACGCCGGCGGAGGGTGTACCGATGCATATTCGCAACGCGCCGACCGCGCTGATGAAGGAACTGGGATATCACCGCGGGTATCAGTACGCACACGACGTCCCCGAGGCATACATCCCGCAGGAGTACCTGCCGGATCGCCTGCGAGGGCGCACCTTTTATCAGCCCGGCTCGTTCGGCTTCGAGAAGGAAATCGCAAAGCGGATCGCGTGGTGGGAGGAGCTCAAGCGACGCCAGGGCAGGCAAGAACCGGAGGGGGGAACAGATCAATGAAGAAGCTCGCCATCCTGACTCTGACGCTCGTCGTCGCCGGGTGCTCGGCGCTGGGCCGCCAGGCGTTCCAGAATCCCGTCGTCAACCTGCGCGACGTGCGGGTGCTTGGCCTCGGCACCAGCGGCGGACAGCTCGAGGTGCAGCTGAGTGTCTACAACCCGAACAACTATCGGCTGGACGCATCGCGACTCACGTATCGTGTGTTCGTCGGTGACTCCGTCGGTCTCGCCAGCGGCGCCGTGGACACCCGGCAGTCGGTGCAGGCTTCCGATTCGACGATCGTGAAGGTTCCCGTATCGTTCACGTACTCGGGCCTTGGCGCCGCGGCATCGCAGCTCCTGCAGACAGGCGCGGTGCGGTATCGGGTGCTCGGCGACGTGACAGTTGGCTCCGTGGTAGGCAACTTTACCGTACCGTACTCGACCACCGGTCAGTTCAATACGATGGCGCGGTAGGAGCAGACCATCTCCAGAGAGCCGATCCAGGTCAGACAGCCCATCGAGCGAGCCCTTCTCGTGGGCGCCCCGCTGAAACGCGGACGCGCCCGCGAGAATCTGCGCGAACACCTGGACGAGCTGGAGCGGCTGACCGACACCGCCGGCGCGGTGATCGTCGGCGAAGTCACGCAGCAGCTCGACAAGCCCCACGCCGCCACGTACCTGGGCGCGGGGAAGATCGAAGAGCTCCGCAAGCGGGTCGTCGAGACCGAGGCGACGCTCGTGATCTTCGACGACGAGCTCTCACCCTCCCAGTCGAAGAACATCGAGGACGCCATCGGTCAGCGGGTCGTCGACCGCGCCGAGCTGATTCTCGACATTTTCGCCACGCGCGCGCGCACCGCGGAAGCCAAGATGCAGGTGGAGCTGGCGCAACTCGAGTACATGCTGCCGCGTCTGACGCGAATGTGGACGCACCTCGAGAAATTCCGCGGCGGTATCGGCGTCCGCGGCCCGGGTGAAACGCAGCTCGAAACGGACCGGCGCTTGATCAGTCATCGCATCAAGATTCTTCGCGACAAGCTTCGCGAATTTCAGAAAGGACGTGCGGTGCAGCGCAACTCGCGGCGCAGCGAATTCCGCGCTGCGCTCGTGGGCTATACGAATGCCGGCAAGTCGTCCCTGCTGCGGGCGCTTTCGGGCGCGCAGGACGTCTTCGTCGAAGACCGCCTGTTCGCCACCCTCGATCCGCTGACGCGGGAAGTCTCGCTCGGCGAGAACATGAAGGTGCTGCTGACGGATACGGTCGGGTTCATTCGCAAGCTGCCGCACCATCTCGTCGCGTCGTTTCGCGCCACGCTCGAGGAAGCGCGCGAGGCCGATCTGCTGCTGCACGTGATCGATGCCAGCCATCCGATGTGGGAGGAGCAGCGGGCAATCGTCGAGGATGTGCTGAGCGATCTCGAGATGCAGGACAAGGACGTGCTGCTCGTCTTCAACAAGGTGGACCTGTTGGACGAGGCCGCGCTGCTCGCGCTGCAGGAGCGCATCGCCAGCGATGGCCATGAGGCGGTGTTCGTGTCCACGGTCACCGAGCACGGTGCCGATCCCGTCAAGCGATCCCTGTTGGCGCACATGCGCGAGCGCCGGCCGTTGGCGGAGATTCACCTGTCGCCGTCCGACGGGAAGCTGCTCGCCGAAATTCATCAGTACGGCGAGGTCCTGGACCAGCGCACGATCGGGGAGCAGCTCGTGCTGCGCGCGCGCGTTGGCGAGCGTCTCGCCGGGCGGCTGCGTCGCGCGGGTGCCATTGTCGAACGGGACGGGCCGAACGGCGCATGATCGCCGTCGTGACCGGTGCGAGTGGGTTCATCGGTCGCCATCTCGTGCGCCGGCTGCTTGCTGAAGGTCACATCGTGCGTTGTCTCGTGCGAGCCGACAGCGGTGGGGTTCCTCCGGGCGCAACTCGGCATCACGTCGACTACGAGAGCGCCGCCTCGCTGCTGAACTGCGATGCGCTCGATGAGGCTGCTGTCGTGTTTCATCTGGCGGGGGCTACGCGGGCTGCCGGCGCCGAGGACTATACCCGTGCGAATGTCACACCGACGCGGCATCTGCTGTCGGCACTGGCGAGCCGGCGGCTGCGGCCCCGCCTGGTGTACGTATCGTCGCAGGCAGCCGCGGGACCGGCGGTCGCGCGCGACCTGCCGGTGCGCGAAGACGACCCACCCCGCCCGATCGACGCATACGGACGCAGCAAGCTCGAGGCGGAGCGGGTCGTGGAGACATTCGGTGACGTCGTGCCCTTCACGATCGTGCGACCCAGCGCGGTCCTGGGTCCGGGCGACCGGGACTTTTTCGAGCTTTTCCGATGGGCGATGCGCGGCCTCGTGATTTATCCGGGCACACGGCACCACTGGCTGTCCCTGTTGGCGGTTCAGGACGCGGTCGAAGGCATTCAGGTGGCGGCACGGACAGAGCGAGCCGTGCTGCGGCAATATTTTCTGGCGTCCGATTCTCCGGTGCAGTGGCAGGAGGTGGGGAAGGAGGTCGCGGCCGCAGCCGGCCGACCGGTTCGACATCTGAACCTTCCTTCCGTCCTCGTGGACGTGGCGGCATGGGGCGGCGACATCCTCAGCCGATTCACCGGACGCGCGCTTCTGGCGAACCGCGCGAAGGCGACCCTGGCGCGCGCGCCATTCTGGGTCTGCTCGAACGAACGCGCGCGACTGGAGCTGGGGTTCCGCCCGCGGCATTCACTCCCCCAGATGATCCGGGAAACGTACCTTTGGTATTCCCAGAACGGCTGGCTTCGAGCGCCGGGCGCGTCGACACGCGCCGGCGTTGCCTGAAGATTCCTGCATGCCCGTAGCGCGCACGGACAACACACGCACACCGCGATCCGCCGGGGAATCCTCCGTCGCCGGATGCAGCACGCTGGTGGCTCTGCTCCGGTTCCGCGCCGAGACGATGGGCGATCGCGTGGTCTATCGCTTTCTGCCGGGCGACGGCAAGGCCGAACAGACGGTCACCTACCGGGAGCTCGACCGTCGCGCGCGATCGCTCGCGGTCGCGATCCGCGAGCGCGCGCGGGCGGGCGATCGCGCGCTGTTGCTCATCCCGCCCGGCCTGGATTATGTCGCCGCGTACTTCGCGTGCCTGTATGCCCGCGTCATCGCGGTGCCGGCGTATCCGCCGAACCCCCGACGGCCCGATCCGCGCATCCCCTCCATCGCGCGCGACTGCGAGCCGACGGTCGCCCTCACGTCCGGTGCGCTGCTCGCGAAGCTCGACCAATGGCGCGGCGGAGACGAACGGCTCGGTGCCGTGCATTGGATTGCCGCGGATACGGGAGTGTCAGACGCGTCCCAGCAGTGGAGCGACGACGGCATCGCCGCCGACGATGTCGCCATGCTCCAGTACACGTCGGGATCGACGGCGTCGCCGAAGGGCGTCGTACTCACCCACGGCAACCTGCTCCATAACCTCGCTCTCATCCGGTCGGCGTTTCCCGTGGAGCACGCCGTCGACGACGTGGGGTGCTTCTGGCTGCCTCCGTTCCACGACATGGGACTGATCGGCGGGATCCTGCAACCGTGTTACGTGGGGCGGGGTGCGGTGCTCATGTCGTCCGCGACCTTCCTCCAGCGCCCACTCAGCTGGCTGGAAGCGATGTCGACGTACCGCGCCACGACGAGCGCGGCGCCCAACTTTGCGTTCGACCTCTGCGTCGAGCGCATCAAGCCGGATGAGATCCGCGATCTGGATCTCTCGTCCTGGCACACAGTGTTCGATGGCGCTGAACCGATCCGCGCGGAAACGATCGATCGGTTCTCGCGAACGTTCGAGGACGCGGGGTTCCGGCGTGAGGCGTTTTTCCCATGCTATGGACTCGCCGAAGCCACGTTGTTCGTCGCCGGCGGACCCTGGGGCCACGGGCCCTACACGCTCGACGTGTCTCGGGCGGCGCTGGAGCGGAAACGCGTCGTGCCCGCAACTGCAGGCGACCGACTGCGCCTGGTTTCCTCCGGCGCGCCCGCGCCGGGTCAGACGGTCCGCATCGTGGATCCGGAGACGCGCGAGGAGCGCGCCGATCGTCGCATTGGCGAGATCTGGGTTGCGGGTGACAGTGTGGCCCAAGGCTATTGGCGCAACGCGGTGGAAAGCGCCGCGACGTTCGGCGCGACCGTGGCCGGCGAGGATCGGCACACCTTCCTCCGCACGGGCGACCTCGGCTTTCTCGACGATGGACAGCTGTTCGTCACCGGCCGCCTCAAGGATCTGATCATCCTCAACGGACGCAATTACTATCCGCAGGATCTCGAGATCGCCGCGGAACGCAGCCACCCGAGCCTGCGGCCCGGCCACAGCGCCGCCTTCGCGATGAACGACGACGCCGCGCGCGAGCGCCTCGTGATCGCGCTCGAGGTCACGCGGCACCATCGCGAATCGGATCACGAATCCGTGTTTTCAGCTGTCCGTCGCGCGCTCGCCGAGCGGGAGGGCATCCTGCCGGATATCGTCGTGCTGGTTCGACAGAACGGCATCCCGCGCACGTCGAGCGGCAAGGTGCAGCGGCGTGCGACGCGCGCGATGCTCGCGGACGGCTCGCTCGACGTCGTGGGACGCTCCGACCAGACGATCGACGACGTACCCGCCCCACCGCTCGCCGCCGAGAACGGCGCGCCCCTCGAGGCGTGGCTGCGACGCTGGGTGGCCGATGAGCTCCAGATCGACGTCACCACTGTGGATGCGACAGCCTCGGTGCGCGACTACGGCCTGGACTCGGTGGCCGCGGTGCGCCTGGTGACGGAGCTCGAGCGCGTGCTCGGGCATCGCGTTGACGTCTCGTTGCTGTGGCGCGAGCCGTCGATCCGATCGTTGTCGCGCGCCCTCGATGTCGGCGGGGAGCGCACCGCTCCGCTGGACATCGCGCGCGACGTCGCCGAGCGCACCGTCGACGAACGCCAGGTCTCGCCACTCCCGGCGTCCGAGTTCCCGGAATTTCGTCTCCTCCAGGCCCGACTCGACGACCTCGAACGACATGGTCTCGAGAATCCGTACTTCCGCGTGCACGAGGGCAGCACCGGCAGCACGGCGATCGTCGAAGGCCGCGAGCTCATCAACTTCGCGAACTACAACTACCTCGGACTCTCGGGCGACCCGCGCGTCAATGCGGCGGTCGTCGAGGCGGTGCGGCGCTACGGCACGTCCGTGTCCGCGAGCCGCATCGTTTCCGGAGAGCGCCCAATCCATCGTGAGCTCGAGCAGGAGCTCGCGAGCTTCATCGGTGTGGAAGACTGCGTGTTGTACATCGGTGGCGTCACGACGAACGTCTCCACCATCTCGCACCTGCTCGGCCCCGGCGACGTGGTGTTGTGCGATGAGTTGCTCCACAACAGCGCCATGCAGGGAGCGCTCTTTTCCGGCGCCCAGCGTTTGACGTTCCCGCACAACGACGTGGCCGCGGCCGATCGGCTCCTGTCGAGCGTGCGCGCGCGCTATCGGCGTGCCCTCATCGTCATCGAAGGCGTCTACAGCGCGGATGGCGACGTCCCCGATCTCGCGCGGTTCGTCGCGATGAAGAAGCGCCACGAAGCGTGGCTCATGGTCGACGAGGCGCATTCGATCGGCGTGCTTGGCGCCACGGGTCGCGGACTCGCCGAACACGCAGGCGTGTCGCCGCGCGCCGTGGACCTGTGGATGGGCACGTTGTCCAAGTCGCTCGCCAGTGTCGGCGGATACATCGGCGCGCGCAGCGACATCGTGAAATATCTCAAGTACACCGCGCCGGGATTTGTCTTCAGCGTCGGCATGGCACCGGCCAACGTCGCAGCCGCGCTCGAAGCGTTGCGGATTCTCCGGCGTGAGCCCGACCGCGTGCGTCGGCTGCACGACAACGCCGCGCTGTTCCTGCGCCGCGCGAAGGAGCATGGATTGAACACCGGGTCGAGCAGCGGAACGCCGATCGTCCCCGTGATCACGGGCGACTCGATTCGCGCGGTGCGGCTGTCCCAGCAACTGCTGCATCACGGGATCAACGTGCAGCCCATGGTCGCGCCAGCCGTGAGTGAGTCGGCCGCGCGGCTGCGGTTCTTCCTCGCCAGCGGTCACACGGCCGAGCAGATCGACCGAACCGTCGCGTCCGTCGCCTCGTTGCTCGACAGCGGAGCGTAGTGGGGTGAACGCCGGCGGAGTCGGCACCTCGTTGGGCCGCATTACCGCGACGGGCGCGGAGGCCGAAGTCTGGTACGCGTGGTGCGGCGCCCACCTCGATCGCGTGGACGCACTCAGCCACGCGGTGCTCTCGCCGGAAGAGCGCTCGCGCCTGGACCGTTATCGGAGCAGGGCAGCGGCCGAGCGGTACGTCGTCACCCGCTCACTCGTGCGGTCGGTGCTGGCGAGCCATCTGGGCGTCGCACCCGTCGACGTGCGCGTCACCCGAACGCAGACGGGCAAACCGGTGCTCTCCGACGAACTGCACTTCAACGTCACGCACTCCGGAGACCTGATTCTGCTCGCGGTCAGTTCGCAACGACCCGTCGGCGTCGACGTGGAGCGACGCCGGCCAGTACCACGCGTCGTCGATCTCGAGACGCGCTGGCTGACGCACGAGGAGCGGCGCGACTTCGCGACGCTGCGGCGGCTCGGGATCAGCGCCTCGGACGCGTTTCTTCGCGTCTGGAGCCTCAAGGAAGCGCGACTCAAGGCGCTGGGCGTGGGCATTTCGGGCGCCGGAGGCGCTTCGTTCACCAAGGTCCAGGCGCTTCCGCTGGACGAGCTGCTCTCGACGCTATCGCCGGATGGCGACGACGTGCAGTACGTCGGTGCGATCGCGTTTGCGTAGCGCGCGACATGCGATGAGCGCCAGCGCCGTAACGACAAGCCCCGTCACGGCGCCCGCGAGGACGTCGACCGCATAATGAAATCCGCCGTACACGGCGCCGCACGCGAGCAGGACCGTGGCGCAGGCAACGGCGACCCCGCGACCGCGGAAGTAGCGCACCGCGAGAATGCTCTGGGCGGTTGCGACGGCGACATGTGACGACGGGAACGCGGTGCCCCGTGACGATCTCGCCTCGAGCACCGCCGTGACGATGTGGCGGAAGAACCCGTCGCCGGACACGCGCGACGCGAAGACGTACCGTGGGCCGGCGACGGGAAACCCGATGTACCAGACGAAACACGTCACGAACGTGGCCATCAGCACGAAAACGGCCTCGTCGAAATCGGCGAGGCGTCGCGAGAGGTACAGGATGCCGGGCACCACGAAAATGATCGCGTAGTAGCTGAGATAGCCGGCGTGGAGCACCTCGCCGAGTATCCGCGACGGCGCCGCCGTTGCCCACGTCAGTGATGGCTGCGCGCCGAACAGCGCCTGCTCCCATCTCAACACCGCGCCGTCGTACAGTCGAAGACGGCCGGCCGCCGACGCGAGCATGGGCAGCTCGGCGTACAGGAACAACAATGCGATCAACGGAGCCCACCGGCGCAACCAGCGCGGCACCGTCGGCAGCCACGCGGCAGCCACGAATGTCGCGAGCACGAGCGTGTGCAGCACGAGCCCGGTCATGGACGCACGCGCATGGCCCGCGAGAAGGACGAGCTCTGTGACGCCCAGATAGACGATCAGCACGACGTCCGTCCATATTGCGCTGATGTCGTTATCGATCGTTCCGGTGGAGCGCAGGCGCGAGCTCTCCGCGTTCATAGATGTGTCGTGGCGCATTCCCGAGGCCGTGCGCCATCCGCAATGGGTGCCGCCGCTGCGAATGATGATGCGCGACGTGCTCGACACCAAGGCCAATCCGTTCTATCGCAAGGCGGAGCGGATGCTGTTCATCGCGAAGCGCAATGGAACGCCGGTAGGACGTATCGCCGCGATCGAGAACCGCGCTCACAACGAGTTCCATTCGGATCGTGTCGGGTTCTTCGGCTTTTTCGAGTCGGTGGACGATCCGGAGGTGTCGGCGGCGCTGTTTGCATCCGCAGAGCGGTGGTTGCACGAGCGCGGGCTGCGCTCGATCCGCGGTCCGATGAACCCCTCGACGAATTACGATTGCGGCCTGCTCGTCGACGGATTCGATGTACATCCGCAATTCCTCACGTCATGGAATCCTGCCTACTACGAGTCGCTCGTGAGACACGCTGGCCTCACGCCCGTGAAGGATCTACTGGGCTACTGGCTGCCGTACGGCGACCCGTCGCACGCCCCGCCACCGAAGCTCGAAGCGCTGGCCCAACGCGCAGCAGAGCGCGCCAGGCTGACGTTTCGCGATCTGGAGCCGAGCCGATTCTGGAAAGAGGTCGAGCTCGTGTGGGAGATCTACAACTCGGCGTGGGAGCAGAACTGGGGCTTCGTTCCGATGTCGCGCGATGAGTTCCTGCACATGGCCAAGTCGCTCCAGCCGCTGTTGATCCCGCAGTTCGCGTTTCTCGCGGAAGTCGGGGGACAGCCCGCGGGGTTCATGCTCTGCGTGCCCGACTTCAACCTCGTCTTCAAGCGCATTCGGAGCGGTCGTCTCTTTCCCACCGGACTGCTCAGGATTCTGCTCGGCAAGTCACGGCTGCGCACCGGACGCATCATCGCGCTGGGCATCAAGCAGGAGTTCCGTTCGGGAAGTGTGCTCCCCGTCTTCATGCACGAGGCGCGGCGGCGAGCGCTGGCGTACGGTTCGCCGGGCGCTGAAGCGTCCTGGGTGCTCGAGGACAACCAGGCGATGCGTCAGCCCATCGAAAGCTGGGGTGGGCGAATCTATCGCCGCTGGCGGATCTTCGAGCGTCCGCTGTGACGACGTGAAGCTCGCGATCGCGACGGACTGGTTCGCGCCCCGCACGGGCGGGATCGAGTCGCAGCTGAGCGAGCTGGCGACGCGTCTCGTGCTGAGGGGTCACTCGGTCACGGTAATCACCGGAACGCCCGGCCCGTCGGACACGAGACCCTTTTCGGTCCATCGGCTCGACGCGCTGCGGCTGCCGGGGCTGGACGTCATGATCTCGCCGCGACTGCCACGCCTGCTTGCCACGGCACTCGCGGAGTTCGATCTCGTTCACGCGCATGTCAGTGTGATTTCCCCGGTGGGCTACGCCGCCAGCCTGATCGCGCACGCTCACGGCATTCCGGTCGTTGCCACCTTTCACTCCGTGTTGCGCCACAAACGGCATCTGCTGCGCGTCGCCGACGCGCTCGCGGGCGTTGGACGCAGTGGCATCGTCTGGTCAGCCGTCAGTCGGTCGGTGGCGGCGCAGGCCAGCAGCGCGCTTGGAACGAATGTGGCCGTGCTTCCCAACGGAGTGGATCTCGCGTTCTGGCAGCCGACCGGCAACATGACGCGCAGTGACCGCGAGATCGTGTTCGTCACATCCATGCGACTCCATCGGAAGAAGCGACCAGTCGCATTATTGCGCGCGCTGGCGCGCGCGTCCCGCGGAGTGCGTCGTCCCATCCGCCTGGTCGTCGCGGGCGACGGCCCCGCCCGAGGGTCCGTCGAGCGAGAAACACAGTCCCTGCGGAGCGCGGGTGTGTCCGTCGACCTCGTTGGATGGATGGATCGCGATCAGCTCCGAGCGTTGTATCATCGGGCGGACGCGTTCGTGTCGGCGTCCCGTCGCGAGTCCTTCGGGATCGCCGCGCTCGAGGCCCGGGCCGCCGGCGCGCCGGTCATCGCCATGCGCGAAGCGGGGAGCAGCGACTTTCTCGAGCATGAGATCAACGCGCTGCTCTGCGACGATGACGACGACCTCGCGACGCAAGTACGGCGCATCATCGACGACGAGAATCTGCGCGCACGCCTGGGCCAGTGTCCCGCGGCCATCGACAGATTCGACTGGCAGAATGTCCTCGACGCACACGCCGCCGCGTACGCGCGCGCTATGGCATCACGCGCGCGCGCGGCAGTTGTCGCAGGGTGAGCAGCGCGTAGCCGGTCGTCAGCATCGGCACCAGAAAGCAGAGGTGCTGCACCAGGGCGAGACCCAGCGCCATATCGGCGGACACCCCGGCGTACCGATACCCCGCGAACGCCGCCGCCTCGTATACGCCGACGTTCGCCGGTGAGATCGGAGCGATGTTGGCGATGCTGATGCAGGCGAGAACGATCAGCGACGCGCCGATCGTCGGGTCCATGCCGAACGCCATCTGCACGCACATGATGGCCGTCAGCTCGACGGTTTTCTTGGCGACCGCGATCGCGCTCACGCGTGTCACCCGCCCGCTCTCGCGCAGTGCGTCGAGGTGGCGGCCGATCGAGACACCGCGCGCGAGCAACTGCGCCCAGAGCCGGTCCTGAGACAGCGAATTCCGCATGCGCTCCCAGCGATGGGCCAGCGACACGAGAACGGCGAGCAGCAGTGCGACGCCGAGCGTGAGCCCGAGAATCCCTCCCCGGAGCCACACAGGCAGTGGGACAACGAGTGCCGTCGCCGCGAGTACCGCGAGCTTGCCGACGCCGGACATCAGCTGGTCCAGCGCAAGCACACTCAGCGCCGCTCCGCGCGTGAGACCGAGGCGGGTGATGAGCCATGCGACACCGGTCGCCTCGCCAGCGAAGAACGGGACGGAGTTGAGGACGGCGGCCATCGCCGCGACGCACTCGAACATTCGGCCGTAGCTCACGGCGGCCGCTCGCGGCGCCAGCAGACGCCACTCGGCGGCCCACAGCACGATGATACCGACGTTGACGGTCACTGCCGCCAGGAGCCAGGGGGCGCGCGCGTGCGTCATCTGGTGCAGCGCGTCCTTCCAGGGGAGCGTGCGCGCGACCCCGATCAGCGCGGCGGTGAGCACGACCCAGACGGCGAACACCATGAGTCGGCGCCCACCGCGTCGCACGGCTGTCACGCTGCCGCGAGATGGGCGATCGGCACGAACGAGGCGTCGCGGCGCCGGAACAGGTCGATCACCTCGCGGATCGCTCGCAGGGCGTGCTCGCCGGTGCGAAAGCGGCAGTCGAGCCGGAGTCGTTCACGCGTCAGGTCCACGAACTCCCATGGATGAACGAACAGAACGACGGGCGGCCGCAGCGCGGACAGCCACGGATCGCGCAACCAGGGGTCGAGACGCAGCACCGAGGATGTCATCGACGCCGGGATGCGCAACAATGTCGTACGTGCACGCGATGTGTAGTAGCGCAGTTTGTATCTCGCGTGCGACGAATCCACGCGAAAACCATGCGACTCGAGGATGCCCAGGTAGCGATCGGGAAACGACAGATTCGGCGCGCGAAACGACCTGACGTCGGCAAAGGTGCGAAGCACCGCCGATGACCGCGCGATCTCGTCCTCGGCGTCCGCCGCGGAGAGCGCATCGAACCGCCGGTGTGTGTGTCCGTGGCAACCCAGCTCGTGACCGCGGGCGACCATGTCGGCGACGCGATCGGGATAGCGCTCCGCCACCTCGCCGGTGCAGAAGCACGTCGTGGCAACTCCCTCGGCGTCGAGGACGTCGAGTAGCCGCGGCAATCCCTCCCGCACTCCACGATATTGTGTCGCGAGGTATGGAGGGCAGTCCGGCTCGACGTCGATTCCGAGTGAAACCTGAAGCATGCGGCGAGGGTGAGTAGCCCCGGTGGGACTCGAACCCACGATCCGCGGATTATGAGTCCGCTGCTTTAACCACCTAAGCTACGGGGCTGAGGCGCAATTTAGCGTTTCACCGCGTCAGCCGCCGCGCGCGGAGCCGGGAGCTCCTGTGCCGCGAAGTGATCGAATGCGTCCAGCACCTCGGCAGGGGAGACCGTTGCCGCACCGAGCTTGCCCACTTCGACGCCGGCCGCGTAGTTGGCGACGACAGCGGCTTCGGCGGCACTGCCTCCAGCGGCGAGAATCGCCGCGAGGTATGCCGTCACGGTATCGCCGGCACCGACGACGTCGTACACTTCGCGCGCGACCGTGCTCACAGTGCGTAACGCGCCATCGCGCGACGCGAGGAGCATGCCCTGATCGCCGAGCGTCAGCAGCAGATGCTCGATGCCAAGCCTCTGAATCGCGGCGGGAATGGCTTCCGGGTGCTCCAGGTCGACTTCCGCGCCCAGCGCCGCGTCCAGCTCCCGGCGATTGGGCTTGAAGATCGTCGCGCCGCGATAGGCGAAGAAGTGCCGGTACTTCGGATCGACGATGACCGGCACGTCGCGCGCGCGCGCGAGCTCGATGGCCCGACTGATGATGCGCGGAACCAGGACGCCCTTGTTGTAATCCTCCAGGACGAGCGCGTCGGCATCGCTCAGACAGGCATCGAGCTCCGCGAGCACTCGCGTGACGTCGGTCGGCGAGAGATCGGCGTCTTCCTCGTCGTCGATCCTCACGAGCTGCTGTGATCGGGCAACCACGCGTGTCTTGCGCGTGGTGGGGCGGTCGATCGCCAGGACACTGCGCGTATCGATGCCGTTGTCCGCCATCATCTGCCGCAGCTGGTTGCCGGCTGCGTCCCGGCCGGTCGTGGCGACGAGTCGGCAGTGCGCGCCGGCGGCGGTCACGTTCTGCGCGACATTGGCGACGCCGCCCAGGGCGTGGCGCCGCTCACGGATGCGCACCACAGGCACGGGTGCTTCAGGAGAGATCCGCTCGACGTCGCCGACGAGGTACTCGTCGAGCATCGCATCGCCGACGGCGACGATCCGCGTTCGGGCGGCGGACTCGAGCAGCGTTTCCAGGCGAGCGCGGCCGATCTGAAGCGTCATGGCGGCAAGATAAGCACCCGGCACATCCCTTGCCCCCGTCGGGCTCGGCAGTGCGTCGCGAAGAAACTCGCGGACGCGCCCGCACACCGTCCGAGAAACGCTTGTCAGAACTGATTCTTCGCCTCAACTCCCGGGCCAAGTCCTCGGTCCTGAGCATCCAGGAGTATTTCGTCCTCGCCTGGAATTCGCTCCGGTTCATTTTCGCGCGGCCATTCTACACCGGCGACGTCATCCAGCAGATGGATGAGATCGGCGTGAAATCGCTCGGCATCGTACTGCTGACCGGTCTGTTCACGGGGATGGTGCTGGCGCTCCAGTCCAGCGTGCAGCTGCAGACGTTCGGCGCCACGATGTACATCGGGCGCCTCGTGGCCGGATCGATGATCCGCGAACTCGGTCCCGTGCTCGCGGGACTCATGGTGGCGGGCCGCGTCGGGTCGGGGATCGCCGCGCAACTCGGCTCCATGAAGGTGACGGAGCAGATCGATGCGCTGAACACGCTCGGCACCGATCCCATCAAGAAGCTCGCAACCCCGCGCGTGCTCGCCGCGCTGGTGATGGTCCCCGTACTGACGATCATCAACGACGTGGTTGGCATCGTCGGGGGCAATCTCATCGCCAGTCTCATGGCCGGGATCCCCACGTCGCTGTACTGGCGGACGGTGTGGGAGCAGATCATCTCCGGCGGCTTCACGTTCGGCGTGATTCCGAACGATTTCGTCCAGGGTCTGACGAAGCCCTTCGTGTTCGGCGCGATCATCTCGATCACGGCGTGCTTCTTCGGGCTGCGGACCAGCGGCGGCACGGAAGGCGTCGGCCATGCCACGACAAAAACCGTCGTGACGTCGAGCATCCTGATCCTCGTGGTCGACTATTTCCTCACGCAGCTGCTGCTCTCGATCCTCGCGGCGCCATGAAGCCAGACGTGAAGAATCGGCGGGATACGGATCGGAAGAGCGGGCACGTGCGGGCGGCGATCCGCCAGGAGCTGGCGGCCGACGCGCGTGAGGAGCACCACGACCCCGCGCCACAGGCCGAGGAAGGGAAGCCGGTCATCGAGATGCAGAACGTGTCGCTCGCTTTCGACCAGCCCATTCTCGAGGACGTGTCGTTCGTCGCGCGCGAAGGGGAGACCGTGGTCATCGTCGGCGAATCTGGCACCGGCAAGTCGACGACGCTGAAACTGATCCTGCGCCTGCTGGTACCCGACAGCGGCCGCGTCCTCGTCGATGGCGAGGACGTCACACCGCTCACCTTCGAGGAGGCGCTGAAGGTGCGGCAGAAGATGGGCATGGTGTTTCAGGGCGCGGCGCTGTTCGACTCGCTCACCGTGTTCGAGAACGTGGCGTACCCGTTGCGTGAGCATACCGACCTCGGGGAAGACGACATCGAGGCGCGGGTTCGCGAAAAGCTTCAGTTCGTGGACCTCGATCCGGACGAGGTGATCGAGAAGCTGCCGTCGGAGCTGTCCGGCGGCATGCGGAAGCGCGTTGGTATCGCGCGCGGCATGGCCAACAATCCGGAGATCATGCTGTACGACGAGCCGACATCGGGACTCGATCCGCTCACCACGGGGACCATCACTCGACTGATCATGAAGTTGCAGCGCGAGCTCGGCGTCACGAGCATCGTCGTCTCGCACGACATCCGCTCCGTGTTCCGCATGGCGACGAAGGTCGCGCTGCTGCACGACCGCCGCATCGTGTTCTTCGGATCGCCGGAGGACATGGCGGCGACCGAGGAGCCGTATATCCGCGACTTCCTGGGTGGTCTCTGATGAAGCGCTCGTCCTTCATCACCGTTGATCAGCTGCGCGTGGGAGGGCTCATCCTCGTCGCGATCCTGGTGCTCGGCTTCGCCGTCTACAAGCTGGGCCAGGCGGCGAACCTGTTCACGAAGCGTTATGACCTCATCGTGTACCTGCCCACGGCGAACGGTCTCCGGGAAGGCGGCTCCGTCACGCTCGCGGGACAGCTCGTCGGCACGGTGAAGACCATCGAGTTCCTGCCGGTCGACTACGACACCACGCGCAACCTCCGCGTCGTTCTGCGCATCGATCGCACGCTGAGCGAGCAGATTCGCAAGGACTCGGAGGCGCGTTTGCGCACGATGGGACTGCTGGGCGACAAGGTGCTGGACATTTCCCCCGGCACGCCGCGGTACGCCGTGCTGCGTGCGGGCGACACGATCCATGTCGCCAGCTCGCTCGACTACGAGGCGGTCCTGGTGAAGGCCGCCGGTGCCGTCGACGATGTCGTCGCGCTCACGCACGACCTGCATACCATCACGAACGGGCTGGCGCGCGGACAGGGTACGATGGGGCAGCTGCTGACCAACCGCGCGATGTACGATCAGATGACGGGCGCCATGTCGCGGGCGAACATGCTGTTCGCCTCGCTCCAGAACCCGAACGGCACGTTCGGCCGGCTCCTGAACGATCCCACACTGTACCAGCGGCTGACCGGCGCGGTCACCTCGCTCGATTCCACGCTCGTGACGATCAACTCGAGTCAGGGCAGCATCGGGCGGTTGATGCGGGATACCACGCTCTACACGAACCTCGTCGGTATCTCGCAAGGTGCGGATTCCCTCATGCGGATGCTGACGAACAGCCAGGGCTTTGTGGGCAAGCTCTTCACCGACCAGACGCTGTACGATCAGCTGAACAAGCTGACCACGGATCTGGGGCAGGTGCTCGCGGACGTGCGTCGCGATCCGCGCCGCTACACCAAGGGCATGATCTGCGTCCTGAAGTGCTGAGCGAGGCGGAGTCATCCGCGTCGTTCCTGACGGCGTAACTTTGCATTGCAAAGTACTTCCCGTTATGTTGGGAACCTCGAATCGCGCGTGCGGTAGCATCGTGCGCGACAGGAGGCGTCACTGGACCATCGCTACAACCACCGCTATGTTATTGGGCTCACACGCATTAGCGCGCTCAGCGCGTTTGCGTGGCGCGGTCGCGTAGCTCAGCTGGTTAGAGCGCTGGTCTCACATACCAGAGGTCCGGGGTTCGAGTCCCTGCGCGACCACTTCTCTCCGACCAGGGAAGCCGCGTGTTTGCCGGCTTTCCCATGCCCTGACAACACATCGACATGCGTATCTGGTCTGCGCGCGCGCTGATTGCCGCGGCTGCGCTCGTCGGCCTGAGCCACCGTGCATTGGCACAAGAAGGCTCACGACCGAATTCCGAAACGCCGACGGTTCGGCCCGAACTCGTGTCCCAGTTGCGCCAGCAACTGCTGACGAGCGGATTGACGAAGGATCAGATCCACGCGCGTCTGCGGGCGGCTGGATATCCGGAGAATCTGCTGGATGCGTACATGCCGGATTCAACGACGATGGCGAACACGTCCCAGACGTTTCGCGCCCTAGAGGATCTGGGGCTCGCGGACAGCACCGACATCGCGGCGCTGCGGCTGCTTCAGGCAGACAGCGCCACTCGGGCCAAACGCGACTCGCTCTCGCGCGCCGGCAAAGTGCCGTACGACTCACTGGTCAAGAGCCGACGAACGTACGTCATCCGTGCGGATGTCATGGACTCCATCGCGCGAGCCGATAGCGGCTACAACGTCTTTGGCCTCGACGTCTTTCGCTCTGAATTCTCCCGCTTCGATCCGAATCTTGGAGGTCCCGTTGACGCGAACTATCGACTCGGTCCGGGGGACAATCTCGTTCTCTTCCTCACGGGAGACGTGGAAGCGACCTACACGCTGCAGGTGACTCGCGAGGGACTCATTGTCCTTCCGCAAGTAGGTCAGTTGTATGTTGCGAATCTGACACTGAGTCAGCTCGAGGACTTGCTGTATTCTCGCCTTGGGCGGGTCTATTCAGGGGTGCGGCGCGGTGCGGGAGCGACGACGCGATTCTCCATAAGTCTCACGAAGCTGCACACAAATCAGATTTTCGTTCTCGGAGACGTCGAGCGACCCGGCAGCTATCAGGTTTCCAGCACCGGAACCGCCCTGACGGCGCTGTACGCCGCCGGAGGTCCGACGGCGTTGGGATCCTTGCGTGATGTGCAGATTAAGCGCGGCGCGCAGCTCGTCAGCACGCTCGACCTGTATGATTACCTGTTGCGCGGTGATGCATCACGTGATCCCCGACTCGAGACGGGCGATATCGTCTTTGTTCCCCCCCGTGGCAATCGTGTCAGGATCGTCGGGGAGGTCGTGCGACCGGGCACGTATGAAATGAAGGCGGGTGAAACACTGGAGACCCTGATCGCCGCGGCCGGCAACTTGCGTTCGGACGCCGCGCGTTCGCGCATTCAGATCCAGCGTATCTTGCCACCCGAGCAGCGTGTCGCCGGCCGAGAGCGCGTCACCATCGACGTCGCACCCGATTCCGCCGGCGATGGCACGGCCCCTCGCATACCACTCGAAGGCGGAGACATCGTTAGTGTTTTTGCAGTCAGCCGGCGGCTGCGCAATACCATCGAAGTGCAGGGAAACGTGTGGATCCCAGGGCGGCAGGGCTGGATTCCCGGGATGACGATCGCCGATGCGCTCCAACGGGCGGGCGGACCCAAGCCCGACGTGTTCCTTGGCCAGGTTCTCGTCGATCGTTTGCGGCCGGATTCATCGCGTGTACAGTTGCGTGCCTCGCTACGGGACAGCACGGGCGCAGTTCGCGAGGATTTCGCGCTGCGGGAAGACGACATCATTCACGTGTTCGCCGTAACGGATTTTCGTGCGGAACGCACGGTCACCGTGGGCGGTGCCGTTCGAAAACCGGGCACGTTCACGTATCGCGAAGGCATGACACTCCGCGACCTGGTTTTGCTGGCAGGCGGTTTGAAGCAGAGCGCCTATCTGAAGGAAGCCGAGATCGCCCGGTTGCCGACCGAACGCGGCGGGCAAACGACGGCGGTGACATTACGTGTGCCGCTCGATTCCACGTACTTGTTCGATCGTCTTCCCGGTCAACCGTATCTCGGCGCTCCCGGTCTGCCGTCCAACGCCGCTGGCGCTCCGGAAGTGGCCCTGCGACCCTTCGACAACGTGCTCATCATGCAGCAGCCGAACTGGGAGATGCAGCGCATCGTCAGCATCACTGGTGAAGTACGGTTTCCCGGTCAGTATGCGCTGCGTACGCGCGGAGAACGTCTCGCGGACCTGATCGACCGCGCGGGTGGGCTGACAAGCGAGGCGTACCCCGAAGGCACCGTCCTGCTGCGAAAAGCGGACAACGTCGGGCGCGTCGCCATCGACGTTCCCAAAGCGTTGAAGAATCGGAAGTCTCCGGACAACCTGCCCCTCCGTGAGGGTGACGATATCACGGTACCGGTCCGCTCGTACATCGTGATCGTCAAGGGCGCGGTCAACGCCCCCAATGTCGTGGCCTATGTTCCCGGAAAGGACATCAATTATTACGTCAGCCAGGCCGGCGGCGCCGCGCAGAATGGAGACCGGCGTAAAGCGTACGTCACTCAACCGTCGGGGAAGCGCGAGACGAATGGCTGGCTCAGTTCCGCGGAACCGATGCCGGGCAGCCTCGTCTACGTCCCGGTCAAGGAGAGTTCGACGTCCTTCGGCTGGATGAATAGCCTGACGTCGTTTCTCCAGACGTCGATTACGCTCGTCACGACGATCATCGCGGTACGAGCGCTGGGCAGATAGGTCGCCGCAGCCGGCACGGGGCGATGCCGCGGCCAGCGATCACGAGCCTTGCGTTGTTGGTGGCGGTCCTGGGAGTTTCTCTCTCAGGACCGCTCGTGCGTTTGTCGCATGCGCATCCGGTGGCCATCGCGGCGTGGCGACTGACGTTCTCGATGGTCATCGTGTCCGTGCCGCTCGGCGCGCGCGGCACCTGGCGACAATGGCGCACGCTCGACGCGCGTGCCTTTGCGCTCGCGACGCTGGCGGGCGTCATGCTCGCGCTGCACTTCTGGAGCTGGAACACGTCGATCACGCTCACGACGATCGCCGCCTCGGTCGTGCTCGTGAACACCCAGCCGCTCATCGTCGCGGCCCTCTCCGTCGTATGGCTGCGTGAGTCGCCGACTCGGCGGCAGTGGGCGGGCATCGCCATCGCGGTGGTCGGTGCATGCGTCGTGGCGGCGCCCGACCTCGCGCGCTTGGGTGGACCGGCGCGACCGCATGCCATGCTTGGCGATGGTCTTGCGCTCATCGGCGCCGTCACCGCGGCATCGTACTACGTCATCGGCCGTCGTCTGCGCGGCACGCTGGATGTTTGGGCATACGTGGCGCTCGTGTACGGCGCCTGCCTGGCAACGCTGCTCGTGATCGCGGCGGTCGCCGGCGTCCATCTCGCCCCATATCCTCGTCGCGAGTTTCTCATCTTCGCGGGATTGGCGATCGGGCCGATGTTGCTCGGCCATACCGCGCTGAACTGGGCGCTGCGATATGCGCGCGCCTATCAGGTGAACGTGGTACTGCTCGGGGAGCCCATCGGAGCGACGCTGCTCGCCGCGCTCCTGCCGGGAATCCATGAGATCCCGGGCGCGCTCACCGTTCTCGGCGGGATGCTGGTGCTCGCGGGAATCCTCCTCGCGGAGCGACGCGCGCCCACCTAGACACGAGATGACGTCGATTATGTTACGACAGTGAGGTCCGTCGTGGTGGAGGAACCCGGTCGACCATGAGGTCCCTGCAAGTCGACGTTGTGGTGACGCGCGGAGGCGTCGTCGAATCGCAACACCGCGTGCACGCGGCGGTGGTCGACGCTCACGACTGTCTCGTTGCAGGTGCGGGTGAGACGCGTCGGTTCACCCACTGGCGCTCCTGCGCGAAGCCCTTCCAGATCATGCCGCTCCTGGAATCGGGCGGCTTCGATGATCTGCATTGGGGAGACGACGAGCTCGCACTGGCGTGCGCGTCGCACGGCGGAGAGCCCGAGCATGTCGCCATCGCCGAACGCATGTTGTCCGCGATCGGACTCGAGGAGGGCGACCTGGCTTGTGGTCCCCACGAGCCGCTCTCGACACGTGGCGCCAAGCTGCTCCGTGAAGCCGGCGAGCGGCCCACCCGTCTGCACAACAACTGCTCGGGCAAGCACGCCGCCATGCTGGCGAGCGCACATACGGCGGGCTGGCCGATGTACGGCTACGAGCGTCCGACGCACGACGTCCAGCAATGCTGCCTGAAGTCCGTCGCGCACTGGACGGGACTGTCGCCCGCGGACATCGGACTCGCGGTCGACGGCTGCGGAGTGGTGGAATTCGCGCTCTCGCTCGAGCACATGGCGCGTGCGTACTCGCGTCTGGCCCGCGCGGCGACGGAGACGGCGGGTGCTCCGAAGCGCATCGTGAGCGCCATGCAAACGCGGCCATTCCTCGTCGGTGGCACGGACCGATTCGACTCCATTCTCATCGAGGAAACCGACGGTCGCATCGTGGCCAAGATCGGCGCCGAGGGCGTTCACTCGGCGGCGGTGCTCGATCAGGGGATCGGCGTGGCGATCAAGGTGGAAGACGGCGCGTCACGCGCGCAGTTCCCGGCGCTCGTGCGACTCCTCCAGCAGCTGGATGCTCTGCCGGAGGCGCTCCCGGCGCGGCTCGACGAATTCGTGCGACGTAGCATTCGCAATACGCGGGGCGAAAGCGTCGGAGAGATCCGACCGGTCTCCTGACGCGCGTTTCGCACCGGGACACAACGTTTCGATGCTGTCCGCTCGCGCGAACGGTGCGATCGTGACCGCGCTCGATGACGGCACGCGTGCGCTCGTGCGCGTCGCTGCCGTCGTCGCGGCCGGTGACGACGACGCGACCCGTGCGGAGCTGCAGCGGGCTGCTCCGATCACTCCCCACATCTGGATCGAGGAACTGCTGCTGCAGACGTACTTGTTCGCAGGATTTCCGCGCGCACTGAACGGGATGCGCTCGTGGCGGCGGATCGTGGCGCGACCGGCCGACCAGTTTGCGCCATCGCCCGTCGACGCGCGCACGACGGGGGAGCAGGTATGCGCGCGCGTCTACGGACCCATGTATGACAAACTGCGCGTGAACATCCGCGAGCTGCATCCACTGCTGGACGACTGGATGGTCGAGGAAGGCTACGGGAAGGTGTTGAGCCGCCCCGGGCTGGACCTCGGCCGGCGCGAGCTGTGCATCGTGGCGGCGTGCGCGGCCACCGGCCAGGATCGGCAGCTGCAGTCGCACCTGCATGGCGCCCGAAACGTCGGCGTGTCAGCGTCTTCGGTGTCGGATGCGCTGGAGGAGATCGCGACACTCATACCGGCCGCGCTGGCCGAGCGCGCACGGCGCCTCTGGAGCAAGATTCGTCATGACGTTCATTGATCGCGTTCGGATTCGCGTGAAAGCGGGGGACGGCGGCTCCGGCATCGTGTCCTTTCGCCGCGAGAAGTTCGTTCCGATGGGCGGTCCCGACGGCGGCGATGGTGGACGCGGCGGCGACGTGATCGTGCGTGGCGACGCCAACCTCGCCACGCTACTCGACTTCACGTACCGCGACTCGTGGCAGGCGGAAAACGGTGACCACGGATCCGGAGCCAATCGCTCCGGTGCGGCGGGCTCCGACATCGTCTTGCCAGTCCCGCCGGGTACGATCGTGCGCGACGCCGACACCGGCGACACGATCGCGGAGATTCTTCAGGACGGCGATGACGCGATCGTGGCAAAGGGAGGGCGCGGCGGGAAGGGTAACGCCTTCTTCGTCACATCCACGCACCAGACACCCCGTGAGTACCAGCCGGGAGAGGACGGCGAGCAGCGCTCACTCGAGCTCGAGCTGAAGCTGATTGCCGACGTCGGCCTCGTCGGCCAGCCGAACGCCGGCAAATCCACGCTGCTGTCGGTGATTTCCGCCGCGCGGCCGAAGATCGCCGACTATCCGTTCACCACACTCGCGCCCAACCTGGGCGTGGTGCAGCTGAGCGACGCACGTACCTTCGTCGTCGCGGACATTCCCGGGATCATCGAGGGCGCGCACGAGGGCAAAGGCCTGGGCTTGCAGTTTCTTCGGCACATCGAGCGGACGCGTCTGCTCGCATTTCTCATCCCCGTGGACTCGATGGACTGGCAGGCGGAGTACGAGCAACTGCGCCGGGAAGTGTCTGCGTATTCCACGACGCTCGGCGAGAAGCCACACTGTGTGGTGTTCACGAAGATGGACCTGCTCGGCGAGCTGGAGCCGCCTCCGATCGACGCGCCGGACGCGTTCGAGGTGCTCGCCGTCAGCGCAGCCGGTCGGCTGGGGCTGGACCAGCTTCTTGCCGCGTGGTGGAAGCAGCTGCTTGCAATGCGGAAGAGCGATGAGCGCGCCGGCGCCCCACTCGAGCTCCCCTGAGGCAGCGATCATCGACACCTGCGTCCAAAAAACCGACGCACTGTACCCGGCCGCGCTGAAAGACCTGCAGGAAAATGCACCGACGCGCCTTTTTCTTCGCGGTCGCGCTGCCACACTCGATGTACAGCCGCGCATTGCCATCGTCGGGACACGCCGGGCGACGAGTTACGGACTGCGTGTCGCGCGCGAACTGGCGACCGCATTCGCCAGGTCGGGAGCTTGCGTCGTGAGCGGCCTGGCGCGCGGCATCGACGGCGCCGCGCACCAGGCCACGCTCGATGCCGACGGTTTCACGATCGCAGTACTCGGCACTGGCCTGGACCACAGCTTTCCGCGCGCGCACGCTGCGATGCAATCAGCGATCGGACAACGCGGACTGCTGATCACGGAGCTGGAACCTCAGTTTCACGGCGAGAAATTCACGTTCCCAAACCGCAATCGCCTCATCGCGGCGCTGACGTCACTGACGATCGTCGTCGAAGCACCGTTCAAGAGCGGAGCGATCATCACTGCGGATCACGCGCTGGAGCTCGGCCGAACTCTCGCGGCCATCCCCGGACCCATCGATCAGCCGCAGAGCGCCGGCACGAATCGGCTCATCGCGGATGGGGCGCACGTCATCACGAGTCCCGAAGACGCACTGGCCCTCGTGGGTTTGACGCACGCGCGAGCATCGCGCGCCACGCCCGATGGCGACGATGGGCTCGTGTGGCGTGTGCTTGACCAGGGACCACTCGATCTGGACGCGCTCTGTCACGCGAGCGGACTGCCGGCGACGCAGTGCCTTGCCGCGGTCACTCGGCTCGAGATTTCGGGCATCATTGAATGCGCGTTGACCGGTGAGATCCGCCGTCGGTGATGACCGGCTTGCGACGCTAGGGGTATCTTGCTGCGTGCGATTCGAGCACCTGTACGTCCACGTCCCCTTCTGCGCGCGTCGCTGTGTGTACTGCGACTTCTCGATCGCGGTTCGTTCGCGCGTGCCCGCAGACGATTACCTGCGCGGACTGGAACGCGAGCTGACTCGGCGGCACGCAGATTCTGAATTCGAGCTCGCGACGTTGTATTTCGGAGGCGGGACCCCATCGAAGCTCGGCGGGGATGGGGTGGCCCGGATGATGGAGATGCTGTCACGGCGCATTCAGCTGCGTCCTCAGGCCGAAGTCACGCTGGAAGCCAATCCGGAGGACGTGACGGTAGCGGCCGCCACGTCGTGGCGCCAAGCGGGAGTGAACCGCGTCTCCCTCGGCGTTCAGTCGCTGGATGCCGCGGTGCTCTCATGGATGCATCGCACACACGACGCTGACGCGGCGCTCCGAGCCGTTGATGTGTTACGCGAAGTTGGTATGACTAACATCTCCATTGACTTGATCTTCGGAGTACCGCCTCATCTCAAACGAAGATGGTCTCAAGAAGTTGAACGCGTGGTCGAGCTCGGTGTCTCCCACGTTTCCGTATATGGCCTGACTGTCGAGCCCCATACGCCGCTGGGCCGGTGGGTCGCTCGCGAAGACGTCGCCGAAGCGCCCGAAGAGGAATTCGAACACGAATTCCTTCATGCGCACGACTCCTTCGCGGCTGCCGGTTTCGAGCATTACGAAGTGTCGAACTACGGAATGCCCGGTCGTCACTCCAGACACAATTGGGCTTATTGGCAGCGTCGTTCGTACGCCGGCCTGGGGCCGGCAGCGCACGAGTTCGATGGCGCCGAGCGTCGCTGGAACGTGGCGCCGTACGCCACCTGGCTCGCGCGACTGGATCAGGGACGCAGCGCCCAAGCAGGTAGTGAACGGCTCGACGTCGGCGACGTGCAATCCGAGGAGTTATACCTGCGTCTGCGCACGAGCGCGGGGGTCGAATTGGCCGAGCCGGAACGCAGCGACGTCGTGCCTTGGCTGGAAGCCGGATGGGTGGAACTACACGGAAACAACTTACGTCTGACAGCCAGAGGCTGGCTGCGCCTGGATGCCTTGGCAAATCACTTGACTCTCCTCCGAAGTCGTTCCTACATTTGAACTTATGAGTCGCGTGGAGCCGCTTTCGAGGCGCGAGCAGCGCATATTGGAAGCTGTCATCCAAACGTACGTTCAGACCGCCGAGCCCGCCGGCTCTCGCACATTGTCGCGCCGGTTCGGCCTGGGCGTTTCGCCCGCCACCATCCGGAACACGATGAGCGATCTGGAGGAGAAAGGATTCCTCTTCCATCCGCACACGTCGGCTGGCCGCGTGCCCACGAACAAGGCATATCGTGCGTACGTCGACGCACTCATGAGCCGACTTGAGCCCGTGGACTCCGCCGAGCATGACAAGCTCGCGGAAGTGCTGCGAACGGACTCACCGATCGAGACGATCCTGCGGCGCGCCGCGCAGAGCCTCGGCGTTCTCACGCAGGAGCTCGGCGTCGCGATGGGTCCACGCCTCGCGACCGCCATCCTGCGCAGCCTGGATCTGGTACGACTGAGTGATGAGCGATTGCTCATGGTGCTCACACTCGAGGGCGGCGCAGTGCGAACGGTCTTCGTGGAGGTGAGCGGATCGATCGCCGAGACCGCGCTGGCCGAGGTCACGAAGGTGCTCAACGAGCGCCTCGCCGGCCTCACGCTGGAGGATATTCGCGCATCCTTGAGTGAACGCCTGCGCGACACCGTGTCGGTGCGGGGGGCCCGCGAGCTGCTCAACATCTTCGTCCAGGAAGCGGACGCGCTCTTCGACGATACGCTGGCGCGCGAGGACGCCGTGTTGTTTGGACAGGCTTCGGTGCTCGCCGAACAGCCGGAGTTCGCCGCGGCGGACCGCATGCGGCGCCTCATCGAGCTCACCGAGCGGCCGCAGGCGCTCGCAGACGCGCTGAAGCGCCGCGGCGAAACGTCGGGGATCTCGATCACCATCGGTACCGAGCATTCCGACGAGCGTCTGCGCGATTTCACCGTCGTCACGGCGGAGTATCACGCCGGCTCGCTCACCGGCATCATCGGTGTCATCGGTCCGACGCGCATGCCCTATCAGAAGGTGATTTCGCTCGTCAACCATACCTCACGACTGCTCTCCGAGCTGCTGCCCTGACACATGGCTGATTACTACGACGTACTCGAAGTTCCGCGCACCGCGAGCGACGAGGAGATCAAGGCCGCGTATCGGAAGCTGGCGATGCGCTGGCATCCGGACCGGAACAACGGGTCCGCCGAGTCCGAGGAACGGTTCAAGGCGCTGACCGAGGCGTACGACGTACTTCGTGATCCGAACAAGCGCGCGGCGTATGATCGATACGGCGAAGCTGGCCTGCGCGGCGCAGCCGGCGGCGCGGGATTCCATCACTTCGACCTCTCCGAAGCGCTGAACGTGTTCATGCGCGACTTCGGGTTCGGGGGAGGCTTTGGCAGCATCTTCGGCGAAGCGCCGCGCCAAGGTGGAAGCGTGCGCGCCGGCGCCGACGTGAAGGTCACCATCGCGCTGACGCTTCCTGAAGTGGCTATGGGCGTCGATCGCACCATCGCGCTCAAGCTCCTCGACCCATGCGACCGCTGCAGCGCTTCGGGCGCAGAACCGGGCTCGCGGGCAGAGGTGTGCCCCACGTGCGGCGGCGGCGGAGAAGTGAGACGCGCGCAACGCAGTTTCTTTGGTCAGTTCATCACCGTAGCCCCGTGTCCCACCTGCAAGGGCGAAGGGAGCGTCATCGCCTCGCCATGCAAGAAGTGCCGTGGCGACGGCCGCGTCCGCGCCGACCGCGAGATCAATGTGCACGTGCCCGCCGGCGTGGCGACCGGACAGTACATGACGCTGCGCGGTGTAGGAAACGCGGGCAGTCGCGGGGGCGCGCGCGGCGACATCCATGTGGTGTTCGAGGTGGCCGACGACCCGCGATTCGAACGCGACGGTGAAGATCTGTACACGGAAGTGCTCGCGACGTATCCACAGCTCGTCTTCGGCGCCGATGTTACGGTTCCGACGGTCACGGGCAGCGTCGTGCTCAGCGTTCCGCCGGGAACGCAGAGTGGCCAGATATTCCATCTGAAATCGCGTGGCCTGCCGCGCGTGAACAGCGGCGGCACGGGCGACCTGCACGTTCGCGTACAGCTCTGGACGCCCGATCGGCTCACCGAGCGCGAGGAAGAACTGATTCGTTCGCTTTCGCAGGTGCAGAAGAGCGTGCCCGTGGATCGCGGCAAGAGCTTCTGGACACGGATGCGCGACGCGCTCGGCGCGTGACCGCTGGCGACTGGTCGTCGGTCATCGTTCGCAACGCTTCGCATCGGGACGCTGTCACGACGACGCTCTTCGAGCTCGGCGCCGAGGGAGTACAGGAGAGCGGGGACGACCTCGTTACGCATCTGCGCGACGCGGATCGCGCGCGCGTCACCTCAGCGCTGCGAGCGGCCGATCCGGATGCCGTCGTCGAGTTCGCGCCGACGCCGAACGTCGATTGGTCGAAGGAATGGCGCACACGCATCACGGCGCACGAGGTCGGGTCGCTCGTCGTCGCCCCCCCCTGGCTGGCGACCGGACGACAGGGCGAGATCGTGATTGATCCAGCGATGGCGTTCGGAACCGGCGAGCACGAGACCACACGTGGGATGCTGCACTTGATGCAGCGCGTGGTCCGCGCCGGCGACGTGGTTGCCGATCTCGGCGCCGGCAGCGCGGTGCTGTCCATCGCCGCGGCAAAGCTTGGCGCGCTGCGCTGCGTAGCGATCGAGCTCGATCATGACGCGATCGCAAACGCGGAATCGAACGTGCGCGCGAACGGAGTCGACGATCGCGTGTCCGTGGTGGAGGGCGACGCATTCACGCTGCTGCCGCTCGTGGCGCCCGTGCGCGTGGTGCTGGCGAACATCGTGTCGTCGGTGCTCGTGGATCTGCTTCCGGTGATCCGGAAATCGTTGGCGGCACAGGGGCTGGCGATCCTCAGCGGCATTCTCGTGGAGGAACGCGACGTCATGCTCAACGCGTTCGATCTCGCCCACTGGCACGTGATCGAAAGCGAAGAAGATGGACCGTGGTGGTCCGTGACAATCGCGCCGGCGTGATCACGCTCTTCTGGCCGTCCGTTCGGGTCGGCGAGGTAGAGCTGGACGAGTCGCGCACACAGCACGCTCGCGTGCGTCGACTGGCGTCGGGCGACCCCGTGCGGCTCGTCGACGGGGCAGGCAGCGTGGGCATCGGCGTCGTCGCCAGCATCGGAAAACGCGCAATGAGCGTGCGGGTCGAGCACGTGACCGACGTCGCGCGACCGCCGGACCTCACGCTGTTCGTGCCGGTCGCTGATCGCGACCGCATGCTGCTGGCCGCGGAAAAAAGTGTCGAGCTCCAGGCGACGGAATGGCAGGCCGTGTACTTCGCGCGGTCGCGCAGCGTGTCGCCGCGCGGTGATGGACCGCGATTTCATGAGAAAGTGCTCGCCCGCATGCAATCCGCTCTCGAGCAGTCGGACGGGGCGTGGCGGCCGGTGGTTCGTGACGACATCGAATTCGACGCCGCCCTCGAGCACCTGGACGCGTCGCACGTCGTGCTCGATCGCAGCGGAGAACCGCTCGACGCTCCCGCCTGGGCATCGGTCCGCGGCGCCGTGATCGGACCCGAAGGCGGATTCGAGGACGCGGAAGTCGATCGCATGCGCGCGCGCGGATGCAGAGTCGCGACCGTCGGCACGTCGACACTGCGCTTCGAAACTGCGATCATTGCCTGCGCCACGCTGATCCGGGCGTCACAACTCAGCACGCGGAATCGCTAATGGCCGATGACTGTCTGTTCTGCCGAATCGTCCGCGGGGAAATCCCGGCGAAGATCGTCCACGAAGACGACCATTATGTCGCCTTCCGGGACATCAACCCGCAGGCGCCCGTTCACATTCTCATCATTCCGCGCGAGCACGTCGCGTCGCTGAATGACGCTCGCGACTCCGCGCTCGTGGGCGGGCTGCAGCTCGCCGCAGCCACGTTGGCCAGGTCCGAAGGGCTGGCCGAGCGCGGTTATCGGACGGTGATCAATACGAACGCCGACGCCGGCCAGACGGTGTTTCACATCCACCTGCACCTCCTGGGCGGTCGCCGAATGGGATGGCCGCCAGGCTAGCTTGACAGCGCAAGTCGATGAGTCGTAAGTTCAGAAATTATCACGACTTAACTCCAGTACAGTCTGGCGGAGGCAACGGTGTCTGAAGTCATCACCCACGGCTGATGTCCGCTCTGCAGACGCGGCTTCAGGCTGACCTGACGGCCGCGCGCAAGTCGCAGGACAAGGCGGCCGTTCTCCTTCTGGGCACGACAGTGTCCGAGGTCAAGAATCGATCGATCGAGCTCAAGCGCGATCTGGTCGACGACGACGTCGTCGAGGTGCTCCGGCGCGGCATCAAGAAGCGCCGTGAGTCGATCGAGCTGTACGACAAGGCCGGACGCAAGGAGCTGGCGGACAAGGAGCGCGCGGAGGTGTTGCTGCTCGAGAAGTACCTTCCGGCGCAGGTGAGCAGCGACGAGCTCCGAGCCGCGGTGCGCGCCGCGATCGCGGCAGGAGCGAACAACGTGGGCGCGGTCATGGGAAAGGTGATGCCGCAGTTCAAGGGGCGCGCGGACGGCAGCGCGATCAACGCCATCGCGCGCGAGGAACTCGCGGGCAAGTGAACCGCCACGCGTTGGGAGTGCTGGAGTTTCCACGCGTGCTCGATGACGTGGCGGGTCGCACGAGGTCGGAGCTCGGCGCGCAACGGGTTCGGCGACTGGAGCCCAGCAGCGATCAGACGTGGATCGAACGCGAGCACGCCCGCGTCGCCGCGGTGCGCGCCCTTCGCGCGTCGGATCCGCCGCTCGGCGCTGAAGCCGCACCGGACCTGACGAAGGCGCTCGACCGCTTGCGTGTCGCCGGGTTGTCATGGCCCGCGAGCGACCTGCTCTCGGCACGCCAGCTTCTCCAGGCATCGCGGCGCACGCGCGAGGCGTTGATGGACGACAAGCGCCCCGCCGCGTCCCGGGCGATGCTGTCCGTGTTCGTTCCACGATTGCTGGTCGAGCGCTCGCTCGAATCCGCGATCGACCGCGCGATCGCCGACGACGCGACCGTCAAAGACGAAGCGTCGCCAACCCTGCGCCGCATTCGTCGTGAGCTGCGCGCCTCCGAAGGCGAGCTCATACGTCTGCTCGAAAAGCAGCTCGCGCGAATCGACGAATCCTTTCGCGTGCCGGACATGTCGGTGACGATGCGGAACGGGCGCTACGTCATCCCCGTGCGCCGCGAGGGGCGCCACGCCGTGAGCGGGATCGTGCACGACACCTCGGCAACGGGTGGAACGTTGTTCGTCGAGCCACCGGCCGCCGTGGAGTTCGGCAATCGCATTCGCGAGCTGGAGGCGGACGAGCGCGAGGAAGTCGATCGCATCCTGCATGAGCTGACGGATCTCGTGCGCCCGTATCGCGACGCGTTGACGGATGCGCTCGACGCACTCGCGGAGCTCGACTCGCTCCATGCGCGCGCGGACTTTGCCGCGCGCCATGAATGCGTTCCTCCGACCTTCGGCGCACCGAGCCAGCGGTGGGCCGTTCACGACGGGCGGCACCCGCTGCTGCTCGTGCAAGGCGTCGACGTCGTTGCGTTTGACCTCGACCTCGGCGGGGACGAGCGGACGCTCGTGATCTCCGGCCCCAACACGGGAGGGAAGACGGTTCTGCTGAAGGCGGTGGGTTTGCTCACCGCTATGGCACAGGCGGGAATTCCTCCTACGGTGGGCCGGGGAACTCAGCTCCCGATCTTCGACGACTATTTCGCCGACATCGGTGACGAGCAGTCCATCGAAGCGAGCCTGTCGACCTTCAGCGCGCACCTGCGGAACCTCGCGGAGATTCTCACCAGCGCGACCGCGGCCTCCCTAGTCCTCGTCGACGAGCTGGGCTCGGGGACGGACCCGCTCGAAGGCGCGTCGCTTGGCTGGGCGATTCTCGAGGAGCTGACGCAGCGTGGCACGACTACGCTCGCGAGCTCGCATCTGGGTGCGTTGAAGGAGCTCGCGACCCAGGTGCCCGGCGTCGTGAACGGCTCGCTGCAGTTCGACGCCGAGCAGTTGTCGCCGACGTACAGATTCATGAAGGGCGTTCCAGGTCGGTCCTACGGGATCTCCATCGCGCGCAAGCTCCGGCTTCCCGAGGGCGTCGTCGCGCGGGCCGAGGAACGCGTTCCCAGCACCGAGCGCGACGTGTCCGCGCTTCTGGAACAGCTCGAGCAGCGGGACGCGGAGCTGAAACAGCGCGAGCAGGAGCTCCATACGCTGCTGGAGGATGCACGGCGACGCATCCAGGACGTGAACAAACGTGAACGCAACGTCCGCGAGCGGGAGCGGGGTATCGAACGCGAGTCACGCCAGGAAGCCAGGAAGTACCTGCTGAACGCGCGCGCGGAGATCGAGCGTACGTTGCGCGACCTGAAGCGCGCCGGTGCCGACGACATCGATCGGAAGGCGCGCGAGGCGCGGCAGCACGCGGAGCACCTCGCCTCGAAGCAGGCGACTGTGATCGACCAGCTGGAGGCCGAGGAGGAGAAAGCGCGCAAGCGCGCATCCACCGCACGCTCGCGGGACACGGAGGCACCCGTCGCCGGCGACGTCATCCGCGCCGAGACGCTCGGTGGAAGCACCGGTCGGCTGCTCGAGGTGCGCGGCGACCACGCGGTCATCGCGATCGGATCCATCAAGTCGACCGTGCCGCTGCGGAGCCTCGTGAAGGTGCCGCCGTCGGAGCTCGAGAAAGCCGTCGCCTGGCATGGTGACCTCCCCGAGCATCACGTTCGCACGGAGATCGACGTGCGCGGCTTGCGGGCGGACGAGCTGGATGCGACCGTCCTCCAGGCACTGGACGATGCGATCCGCGCCGATCTACCCTCCCTTCGCATCATTCACGGCAAAGGCACCGGCGCGTTGCGCGCACGCGTGGGCGAGATGCTCAGCAAGGATACGCGCGTGAAGCACTTTCGACTCGGCGCCTGGAACGAGGGTGGCACGGGTGTGACGATCGCCGAGCTGGGATGATTCCCGACGACATCGTGGAGCAGGTACGCGAACACGCCGACATCGTCTCCATCGTCGGCGAGCTCGTGAAGCTGAAGCGCGTCGGCAACAGCTTTCGCGGCCCATGTCCGTTTCATCAGGGCAAGGATCCCAATTTTTCTGTCACGCCGAAAGGCGGGTATCACTGCTTCGTGTGCCACGAAAAAGGTGACGTGTTCAGCTTCGTGCAAAAGCGGCTCGGTCTGGATTTCGTCGATGCGGTGAAGTATGTAGGTGGCAAGTCGGGGATCGACGTGAAGGAAGTCGCACGTGGACGCGACGCCGGGCCGGATCCGCGCGCGCGATTCTGGGAGATGAACGCGGCCGCGGCAGAGTTTTTCACGCGCGCGTTGTGGGACGATGACGCGGGCGCGCCGGCGCGCGAATACCTCGGTGGCCGCGACATCGATCGGCCGACCGCGGACCAGTTCGGCCTCGGATTCTCGCCGCGCGATGCACAGGCGCTGCGCGGCTACCTGAATGGGCTCGGTTACGACGACGCCGCGCAGATCGCCGCGGGATTGCTCATCGTGCGCGAGGAAAAGGGTCCCGAGCCGCGGCCGCGCTTTCGCAACCGGCTCATGTTTCCGATCTACGACGCGCAGAATCGGGTGATCGCGTTCGGCGGACGGGTCATCGGCGCCGGCGAACCGAAGTACCTGAACTCAGCCGAGTCTCCGACATTCCAGAAGGGCGCGACGCTCTACGGATTGAACTGGGCCAAGAACGCGATCCGAAAGGACGAGCGGGTACTTCTCGTCGAAGGATACTTCGACTGCATGCGTCTGCTCGCGGCGGGTGTCGAAAGCACCGTCGCCCCACTCGGCACCGCGCTCACGGATGCGCAAGCGGAGCTCATTCGCAGGTATACGACGAACGTGTTCCTGTTGTACGACAGCGACAAGGCGGGATTGAAGGCCACGTTCCGTGCGGGCGATGTGCTGCTGCGCCAGGGGTGTGCCGTGCAGGTCGTGACGCTCCCGGATGGAGAGGATCCCGACACCTTCGTCCGGCGCTTCGGCCGCGAGAAGCTCGAGGCACAGCTCGCAAGTTCCGTGGACGTGCTCGAGCGCAAGCTGCAGATCCTGCAGCGCGGTGGATGGCTGAATGACCTCAGGCGCAAGCGACTCGCGCTCGACCGTCTGTTGCCGACGATCGCGTCGGCAGCGGACCCGATGACACGGGGTCTGTACGTCGCACGCACTGCGGAGGCTGTTGGCCTCAGCGAGGATGCGCTCCACCGCGAACTGCGTCAGGGGTCGCGCAAAGCGGGAAGCCGCGGGCGGGTGATCGCGCCACCCGAGCGCGCCACGCCAGATGCGCGGGCGCGACAGGGCGACCGCCGACGCGAGTCGTCGAGTGAAGGCCTGTCGGCCGAACGCGAGATCGTGCGCGTCCTCCTGCATCGGCGACAGTTCGTGGAGTCCGTGGCGGAGCAGGTGGGGCTGAGCGACTTTCGCGATGACCGTTTCGCGAACATCTTCCGTCGTCTCGTGGAGTCGCCGGACATCGCGCTGGACGCGATGGCGGCCGCGCTCGACGACGATTCCGTGGCCGCGTTGAATGAGCTCTCGGCACAGGCCGGCGGGCTCGATGAGCCGGCGCGAATCATTCAAGGCTGCGTCGCGCAGTTGCGGAAGCGTGAGATCGGCGAGCGCATCGAGGTGATCGATCGCCGACTTCCACTCGCCGAGAGCGCCGAGAAGGACAGTCTGAATCGCCAGAAGCAGGAACTCGTAAAGGAAATGCGCGCCCTGAAGGTGCAGAGGTGGCCGGCGTTCCGGCGCGCGCGATGACCACGCTGGAGGATGATCGTGTGGGAGGAACAGTCGTGAAGCCCGACCTGGCAGCGCTGCTCGAGGTTCAAGCGGACGACCTGAAGCTCTACGGCATCGAGGATCGGCTCAACGCGCTCATGCCGCAGTTGACCGCGCTCGAGACCGACCGCCAGAAAGCGGAGATCGCGCTCCGTCACACGCGCGAAGAAGTAGCGGCCGAGGAAAAGCGACAGCGTGACATACAGGATCGCCTGCGACAACACCGTGAGCTCCGGGACCGGTCGGAAGGGTTGCTGGGCCAGGTGTCGTCCCCCCGTGAGGCGGCCGCGGCGATGGCACAGATCGACCAGGCGAAGCGGTTCATCGCAGACGAGGAACGCGAGCTCGAGGCGCTGGGCGCGCGTCTCGCCGACCTGAGAGGTCAGGCGACGGCGAAGGAGAAGGTCCTCGGAGAGATCGAGCACGTTCAGAAGGAGACGCGCGCGCGGCTCGACGCCGATCGCGGGGCGCTGGAAAAGGAGATGGCTGGCATTCGCACCGAACGCGACAAGAAGGCGCAGTCAGTGCCGCGCACCCTGCTGCAGCGCTACGATCGCATTCGTCAGAGGCGGCGCGCGACCGCTGTTTTTCCACTTCGCGGCGAGTCGTGCGCGCATTGTGATACGGCGATCCCCATGCAACGTCGCAGCACGATGGTAGCTACAGGCGCCACAGAGCTTTGCGAGGCCTGCGGCGTTTTGCTCTACGCCGCCGAATAACGCGATTGTACGCCGTCGAAACCGCTCCTACCTTGTCGAACGTGACCGCAACGGCCGTTCGACCGCAGTCCCGCTGGCTTTTTCCCAAGGCGGCTGATGCCACCGCGGTGGAAGCGCTGTGCCGTGAGCTGAACCTGCCGCCGCTGCTGTGTCGCCTGCTCGTGGCGCGCGGTTTCATCGATAGTGACAGCGCCAAACGCTTCCTCCGGCCGCGGCTCGACCAGCTGAACGATCCCATGACGATGGGCGACATGGATCGCGCCGTCGAACGCGTCGTTCGCGCGATCCGGACGAAGGAGCCCATCCTCGTGCACGGCGACTATGACGTCGACGGCATCTGCTCCACGACGATTCTGACGCGGACGTTGCGGCGCCTGGGCGGTTCCGTAACTCCGTTCATCCCCCACCGCCGCGACGGGTACGATCTCACGGCGGCCGGGGTGAAGGCGGCGAAGGATGCTGGCGCGAAGCTCGTCATCACGTGCGACTGCGGGACAAGTGCGCTCAAGCCGATCGCGGAGTTGAACGCCGCGGGCATCGACGTCATCGTCACCGATCACCACCTGCCTGGCGGTCCGCTACCGGAGGCCTTCGCCGTACTCAATCCGCGGAAACCGGGATGTCCGTCCGTCGACAAGGACCTGTGTGCTGCGGGCGTGGCCTACAAGCTCGCGATGGCCGTCACGACCGCCATGGGGGAGAATCCGAACCCCGTCTTCAACATGATCGATCTGGTAGGCCTCGCGACCATCGCGGACGTCGCGCCGCTGCGCGGCGAGAATCGCATACTCGCATGGTGCGGTTTGCGCGTGTTCAATGAGACCAAGAACGCGGGGCTCACCGCTCTGCGGCGTGCCTCGGGCCTCGAGAAGAAGCGGATCACGTCGGGACGCGTGGGCTTCATTCTCGCGCCGCGCCTGAACGCGGCGGGCCGCGTCGGCAGCGCGATGCGCGGCGTCGAGCTGTTGCTCTCGCGGGACGAGACGGCCGCCAACCCGATCGCGCGCGAGCTGGAGGAGTTGAACGGCCATCGCCAGCAGCTCGATCGCATGGCGCTGGAGCAGGCGCGCGACATGGTGAAGGCCATGGACCTGGAGCAGACCTACGGCGTCGTGCTCGCCGCCGAAGGGTGGCATCCCGGCGTCATCGGCATCGTGGCCTCGCGCATCGTCGAGGAATTCGGCCGGCCGACGATCCTCATCGCGCTCGAGGATGACGAAGGCAAAGGCTCCGGACGATCCATCTCGCCCTTCGACCTGCATGCCGGCATCAGCCGGTGCCGCGACCTGCTGATTCGCTTTGGGGGGCACCGCTCCGCGGCGGGTGTCACGATCGCGCGGGATCGCGTACCGGATTTCGCGCGGCGGTTCAACGAAGTGGCGCGCGAAACGCTGCGTCCCGAGGACCTCGTCCCGGAATTCCGTGTCGACCTCGAGGTGGAGCTGCAGGATGTGACGGACGGCCTCGAGAATCTCTTCCGCTACATCGAGCCATGCGGCGTCGGCAACCCCGCGCCTGTGCTCGTCGCGCGCGGCGTGCGGGTCGCGGCCGCTCCCAAGCTCGTTGGCAAGGACGGCCTGCGCGTGTCACTGCACCAGAACGGCACGCAGTTGACCGCTCTGGGGTGGGGGATGGCGCCGCGCGCCGGCGAGCTCTCCGTCGGTGCGCTGGTGGATGTCGCGTTCAAGCTGGATCGCGACGATTTCACCGGCGACCTGCAGTTGCGCCTGGCCGACTTCCGCTCGTAGGGGCGACACCTGCGGATCGTCGCGGGACGCTTCAAGGGAAGGCGGCTGAAGCGCCCCGCGGACGATCGCGTGCGGCCCACGGCCGATCGCGTGCGCGAGGCGTGGATGAGCATCGTGCAGCCGGATCTGGATGGTGCGCGTGTACTCGACCTGTTTGCCGGCTCCGGCGCGTTGGGCATCGAGGCGCTGTCGCGGGGAGCCGCCAGAGCGGAGTTCGTGGAACTGGCGTCACGCAGTCTCGCCGCGTTGAAGGACAACCTGCGAAGCGTGGGCGCCGAGGAGGAAGCGCGAGTGCACCGAGGCAACGCAATCGCGTTTGCCGAACGACTGCCAGCGGCCGCGTTCGACGTCGCGTTCGCGGATCCGCCATATCGCCTCGGTCTCGCGGAGCGACTGACCGAGATCTGGCTGTCGGTTCCGTTTGCGCGCGTCCTGGGGATCGAACATGAGAAGGAGCTGCAGCTGCCCGGATCGGAGGACCGGCGCGTTTACGGGGATACTGTGGTGACGTTCTATCGAAGCTCCTAAGTTCCGGCTGCTTCCACCGGCCCGGTCACGGCATGCGCATCGCCATCTACGCTGGCTCATTCGATCCGATCACACGCGGACACGAGGATCTGATCATGCGCAGCCTCGCGTTCGTCGATCGGTTGATTGTCGCAGTGGCGCAGAACTCCACGAAAACTCCGCTGTTCACGCTGGACGAACGTGTGCAGCTCATCCGGTCCGCGGTCGCCGACGAGGACCGCGTGGACGTGCGCAGCTTCGACGGCCTCCTCGTGGATTTCGCGCACGAGGTGGGCGCGAAGCTGATCATCCGTGGCCTCCGCGCGGTGAGCGATTTCGAGTATGAATACCAGATGGCGCTCATGAATCGTCACCTGGCGCCGAGCCTCGAGATCGTTTTCATGGTGCCGTCACTCGACACCACGTACATCAGCGCGAGCATGGTGCGCGAAGTGGCGCGCTACGGTGGCGACGTCTCCGGTCTGGTGCATCCGAAGGTGGCCGATGCGCTGCGGCGGAAGTTCGCGACGAAATGAGCTCCTTTCTCGAGGGCGTGCGGATGCGTGCGTCCGCGCTCTCGCGCCGCATCGTGTTCCCCGAGACCGCCGATCCGCGCACCCTCGAGGCCGTGAGATCGCTGCTCGAGCGCCGAGTCGTACAGCCCGTGCTGGTGCTGGATCCCGCCGCGCCGGAGACGCATGCCGCCGCCCGCGCACTCGGTGTGGAGTGTGTGAACCCGGCAACCGATCCGCGGAGTGAGGCGCTCGTCGCCACGCTGCTCGAGTTGCGGCAACGGAAGGGGCTGACGACGGACAGCGCCCGCGAGCTTGCGCGCGATCCACTCTTCTTCGCCGACTGGCTCGTCCGCCTGGGCGCCGCCCACGGCTGCGTGGCAGGCGCGGCACACACGACGGCGGACGTGTTGCGCGCCGCGCTCTGGCTGGTGGGTCCGGCACCCGGTGTCACCACCGTGTCGAGCGCCTTCTATATGGTGGTGAGTCCCTTTCGCGACTCCGAGGGCGCCGAGGTGCTGACGTTCGCCGATTGCGCCGTGGTGCCGCGGCCGACGGCGTCGCAGTTGGCGGACATCGCCATCGCGGCTGCGCGCGATCGTCGCAAGATTGTCGGCGACGAACCGCTGGTAGCGCTACTGTCGTACAGCACCTACGGCAGTGCGCGCGGCGATTCGATCACCCTCGTCCAGGAGGCGCTGGCGGAGGTGCGACGGCGCGCACCTGACCTCGCCGTGGACGGAGAATTGCAAGGAGACGCGGCATTGGTTCCGGCCGTGGCCGCTCGCAAGGCTGCCGGCAGTGCGGTCGCGGGCCGAGCCAATGTCCTGATCTACCCGTCCCTGGATGCCGGGAACATCGCGTACAAGCTCGTCGAGCGCCTGGGCGGCGCGTCCGCGATCGGCCCGATCGTGCAGGGACTTCGGCGGCCATGCAGTGACCTTTCGCGTGGTGCAACGAGCGGTGACATTACAAACGTGGCGGCGATCACGGCGCTTCAAGCCGACGACGCTATCACCCCCCTCGACCGTTGAGGAGAGCAATTCATGAGCTTCTCGATCAAGAAGTCGGACGATGTCGTTGTCGTCGATGTCGAAGGACAGCTGATCGTCGGCAATCGACAGGAATTGAAGCAGAAAGTGCTGGACGAGCTGGAACGGGGAGAGCGCAAATTCCTCATCGATTTCTCGCAGACGGGCTACATCGACAGCTCCGGCCTGGGTGTACTGGTGTCCCTGTCGAAGAAGATTCGCGAGCAGGGCGGCGAGCTGCGACTGGCGAACTTGAACGACGATCTCAAGACGTTGTTCGAGCTCACGAAGCTGGATACCCTGTTCCAGATCGCCGATACGCGCGAGCGCGCGCTGCAGAGCTTCTGACGCGCGTCCGCGCGGCCGGCGGGCCGCCCTGAGATGAGCTCACGCCGACCACGCACATCGGCCGGCGCCGCCTCCAGCGGCGAACCCCGCGGTGTCCGCACCATCGACCTCAAGATCCCCAGCGACGTGCGCGAGATCGAGCGCGTCGTCGAGGCGGTGCAGCGCGAATGCGAGCGCATGCACTTCGGGGCCCGCCAGCTCATGCTCAACGTGCCCGTCGCGCTCACCGAAGCGCTGTCCAACGCCATCCTCCGCGGCAATGCGGACGACCCCCGCAAGCACGTCACTGTGCACGCCCGTATCGACGGGGTGGCGCTCGTCGTCGAAGTACGGGACGAGGGCGCCGGCTTCGACCTGGACGAGTGCCTGATCGATCCCACGACACCGGACCGACTCGAGATGGAGCAGGGGCGGGGACTGTTCCTGATGCAGAAGCTGATGGATAGTGTGGAGCGCTTCGCCGCGCGGCCGCGCGGCAACATCGTCCGTCTGACACTGCGGCGCGCCTCATGACCGACCTCGCGTCGGTGCTCATGGCGTTTCGCGCCGCCAGCGGATGCGAGGCGTCGGTGTGGACGCAGGCCGCCGGCGGCGCCCTCACCTGGGAGGCGACCACGAATCGCGCGCCGCCGCCCACGAATCTGCCCGCCGTCTCCGACGGACTCGTGCCGCTCGATGCTCCAGATGGTCCCGCCTTCATCGCGGCAATCCCGGGCCCCAGACGCGCCTGGCTCGTCATCGGACCGACGCAATCTCCCGCCACGGATCTCCGAAAACAGTTCGACTTTCTGCTCCCCGTCGTCGCGCACGTCCTCCAGTCCGCGCTGGAGGTCGAGCACGCCGCCAACGAGCTCGCCGAACGCTACGAGGAGATCAATCTTCTCTACACGATCAGCGAAATTCTCGGGCGCACCGTCGCACTCGAGGAAGCCACCGCGCGCATCCTGACGGAGATCTCCGAGACCGTCGGCGCGCGCAAAGCCGCCGTGCTCGTGCACGACCCAATCGCCAAATCGCTGGTCGCCGTCGCGGTGCTCGGCGCGCCCGCGCAGAGCGTCGGCCCCATCCCCGTCGACGACGAGGCGAGCGTTTCGGCGCGCGTGTTCCGCACCTGTCATCCGCTCATCATCGAACCCGAGCAGATGCTGTGGGACGGAGAGAGCGCCATTCGCCGCGGCGCCATGCTGTCGGTGCCGATCATGTGGACCTCGCCTCGCGGCGGCGCGGAACCTCTCGGCGTCGTCGATCTCTCGGATCGGCGCAGCGGACATGGCTTCACCGCCGGCGATCAGAAGCTCATTTCCGCCATCGCCACGCAGATAGGCACGGCGATTCAGAATGCGCGCCTGGTGCGCGAATCCCTGAGCCAGCAGCGCCTGCGTCAGGAGATGCAGCACGCCCACGACCTGCAGATGCGGCTTCTGCCGACGATCGACGCCGTCGCACCGACGGCGACGGTCGCCGCCCGCGTGGTGCCCGCGGAGAGCGTGGGTGGCGACTTCTACAACCTGTTCCGGCTCGGACCCGGCAAGACCGGGGTGATGATCGGCGACGTCTCCGGACACGGCTATCAGGCCGCCCTCATCATGGCGCTCGCGATGAGCGCGTCCGCGATTCATGCCCAGACGACCGCCGATGCTGGCGAGACGCTCTCGGCGCTGCTGTCGTCGATGCGTGACGAGCTCGCGACGACGGAGATGTACATCTCCTTGTTCTACGCCGTGGTGGATCGCAATGCGGGCCGGCTCCGATATGCGAACGCGGGCCACCCACACGCATTCGTGATCCCCAAGAGCGGCAAAGTGGAGCGCCTACCCGCGCTGGATCCTCCGCTCGGGATGGGCAACGGCGCTCCCACCGGCGCGAGTCGTCCGTGGACGACCGGCGATCTCCTGCTGCTCTTCACCGACGGCGTCAGCGATGCCCGCGATCGTGACGGTGAGCGGCTCGGCGAGGAAAAAGTGGTGGAAGTGGCGCGCAAGTTTCGCGAGGAGCCACCCGCAAAGCTGCTCGATCGCATCTTCGCCCTGCTCGACCAGCACACGGGCGACACGCCGCGTCGCGATGACCTGACCATCGTCGCCTTGCGGAGCTGAACGATTGGCGGGCGCGGGGCACGACGCCGGAGAAGGAAGGGCAGGGAGCAACGATCCGCAGGCCCGTCGCGCACCGCCCGTCCGTAAGAGCCTGGGCCAGCACTTCCTGTCCGACCGCAACATCCTCGCGCGCATCGTCGACGCGCTCGACGTACACGCCACGGACACCGTTGTGGAGATCGGACCGGGCCGCGGCGCCCTCACCGACATTCTGCGCGAGCGCGCGAAACGTGTGGTGGCGGTCGAGTACGACCGCTCACTCGCCGCCCTGCTGGTGGAGCGTTACGGCGCGGAGTCGAACGTGCGGGTAGTCCAGGCCGATGTGCTGCAGACGGACCTCGGCGCCGCCGCCGGTGGCGACTATCTCCTCGCGGGCAACGTCCCGTACTACATCACCACGCCGATTCTCTTTCACGCGCTCAAGCCGCCGCGTGCGCGACGAGCCGTCTACCTCGTGCAGAAAGAGGTCGCCGACCGAATGACGGCGTCACCCGGTTCGCGCGAGTACGGCGCTCTGTCCGTGAACGTGCAGGCGCTGGCGTCCGCCGAGAAGATTTTTCGCGTGCCCGCGGGTGCCTTCCATCCGCCGCCCAAAGTAGACAGCGCCGTGGTTCGCGTGATCCCGCGCGACGATCCCGTAGTGACCCCGCAGGAGGAGCGCGGGTTTCGCGAGCTGGTCCAGGCCGCATTCGGGCTGCGTCGAAAACAGATGCGACGCGTCGTTCGCGAACTGGAGCCAATGTCGGCTGAAGCGGCGGAGACGCTACTCCACGCCATTGCAGTGCCCGCGGAGGCTCGCCCGGAAACGCTGTCGCCGATCCAATTCGCTGCGCTGTATCGTCGGCTCGCCGCCAGCTAGTCGCGGTTCGTCAGCGCGAAGGAGAGGCCTTCCAGCTCCATAGCCATGTTCACCGTCTTCACCGTGACGTCCATCGGCACCTGGAGCTGCGTCGGCGCGAAGTTGAGCACCGCCTTGATTCCCGATCTGACCACGCGATCCACGACGGTCTGAGCATTCTCGCTGGGCACGGTCAGGACGGCGATGTCCGGATGGTCGCGGTGTACGTCCTTTTCCAGCTGGGAGATGTCTCGCACGGGTATCCCCTCGAGCGAGCGCCCCACCTTGTCCGAACTGGAGTCGTACGCGGCGAGGATCTGGAAGCCGCGTTGCCGGAAGCCGCGATAGGCGGCGAGCGCCGCGCCGATCTTGCCGGCACCGATGATGATGACCTTCCACTGCTTACCGAGTCCGAGGATCTCGCGCAGACGGCCGGCGAGCTCGGGGACGGAGTAGCCCAGCCCGCGCTTACCGAAGGATCCGAAGAAGGAAAGGTCTTTCCGGACCTGGGCGGAGGTGGTTCCTCCGCGGCGGGCCAGCTCGTCGCTTGAGATCGTTGAGAGACCGCGCGACTCGAAGTCCTCCAGGAATCTCAGATACGCCGACAAGCGGCGAACTGTCGAATCGGCAATGCGTTTCACGTCGTGACGAGGCTTTGTGAATTCATTCACAAATTAAGGACGCCTCGGAGGACCCACCAGTCGGGCAACCCGCCAGCCCCTTGGCCTTCACACTATCTTCGGGTCATGCGGGTCCAGGTAACGTCCGAGATCGGCCAGTTGAAGGCAGTCCTCGTCCACACGCCGGGGAGCGAGCTGTACGCCGTCACCCCCCGGACGCGCGAGGACTTCCTGTACGACGACATCATCGAGGCCGAGATCGCCCGGCGAGAGCACCAGCGGTTCATCGCGATCCTCGAGCGGTTCACCAAGGTGTACCAGGTTCGCGACCTGCTGGAGGAGGTGCTGCACCAGAACGAGGTTCGCGAGCTGCTGGTGCACGAGACGATGGACATCGTGCCCTCGGAGCCACTGGCGCGGGACATCGCGCGCATGGAGCCCGGGCAGCTGGCGACGATGCTCATCGAGGGGAAGGAGGAGATGCCGGGCCTGCTCTCGAAGGCGCTGAACGAGTGCGGGTACGAGCTGCCACCGCTGCCGAATCTGTTCTTCACGCGCGACAGCTGCATTCCCGTCGGCGAGCACGTGTTGATCGGCTCGATGCGTTACGGCATCCGGTGGCCCGAAGAGCTGATCATGAAGTCGATCTTCATGCACCACCCCGACTTCCAGAGCTGCGGTCTGCTCTACGACGGGTCCATCGAGCGGCGGCATCAGTACACGATCGAGGGTGGCGACGTCCATCCGTTGCGCGAGGATCTGGTCGTCATCGGGTTCTCGGAGCGGTCGAGTCCCGCGGCCATCGATGGGCTGGCATCGTTGCTGTTCGCAAAGACGAAGGTGACCGACGTCGTGATCGTCGTGATGCCCGAGCACGCGACGGCGATCCACCTCGACATGGTGTTCACGCACGTGGACCGGGAGCAGTGCATCGTCTACCCGCCGCACTTCATCGGCCCCGAGCGCCTGCGCGTGCTGCACTGGCACAAGGGCGAGCAGTCGCTGCGCGAGCCCGCGACGTTCTTCGACGCGATGAAGTCCGTCGGTCTGCCACTCGACCCCATTCGCTGTGGTGGCGAGCGTCGCGTGGTGCAGGATCGCGAGCAGTGGGCGTCCGGTTGCAACTTCGCGGCGATGCGCCCCGGTGTCGCGCTGTCGTACGCGCGCAACGAGGCAACGCTGCGTGAACTCGAGCGCACCGGCTATCGGATCGTTCCGGCGGTGAGCTTCCTGACGGGCGAGTCGCGCATCAAGGATGGCGACCGTGCGGTGATCACCTTCGAAGGCTCGGAGCTGGTGCGCGGCGGCGGCGGTCCCCGATGCATGACGTGCCCCGTTCAACGCGACGATCCATGGACCTGAGGTCTCTTCGCTACGCTGTCGTGGACGTGGAGACGACCGGCACGCGCGTGCATGGCGGCGACCGCATCATGGAGGTCGCCGTCGTGCATCTGCAGAACGGCGAGGTGACGACGGCGGCGGAGTTTCTGGTCAATCCACAGGGTCCGGTGCACCCATGGGTCTCGCGCCTCACCGGCCTTCGGTGGGAGATGCTGCACGAGGCGCCGACATTCTGCGACATCGCCGATCGGGTGCGCGAGGCGCTCGACGTCGACGTATTCGTCGCGCACAACGTGCGGTTCGACTGGCGTTTCGTCGCCATGGAGCTGCAGCGTGCCAGCGGCCGGGGACTCCGTGGTCCGCGTCTCTGCACGGTGAAAGTCGCGCGGAAGGTGCTGCCCCATCTGCGCCGGCGGAATCTCGACGCGCTCGTGTGGCATTACGAGGTACCGTTCGACGGCCGCCGGCATCGCGCGGGCCCGGATGCGCGCGCCACGGCCCGGGTACTCGACCATTTGCTGCGCGACGCACGTCGCCAGGACGTGGACACCTGGGATCAGCTCCAGGAGCTGCTCAAGCGTCCGCGGCCCGCCGCATTCCGCTCGGCGCTGCCACAACCGGTGAGGGACGAGTGGGTGGCTTAGTCGCACCCGCAGGCGCGCCGCTGGTCGAGAGTCGCACCCTTGGTCGCTGGCGCGTTCACGCGATTCAGGCCGGCGGACAGAAACTCGACGGCGGCGCCATGTTCGGCGTGGTGCCGAAGCCGCTCTGGGAGCGCCGCATCGCCGCGGACGAGCGCAATCGCATCCAGCTGGGCATGCGCTGCCTGCTCGTGGAGCACGAGGCCGGACTCGTCCTGATCGACACGGGGGCAGGGAGCAAGGAGAACGACAAGTTCTACGAGATCTACGGCGTGGAAAACCGCGGGACGCAGGCGGGCACGACGCAGCTCGAGGATGGCTTGCGTCAGCTCGGTTTCGCGCCGGAGGATATCACCCTCGTGATCAACTCGCATCTGCACTTCGACCACGCCGGCGGCAACACGCGTCGCGACGCCGCCGGTCGCGTGGTGCCGACCTTTCCCAAGGCACTCTACGTGGTGCAGCGCGGTGAATACGAGTACGCGACACACACGAACGAGCGCACCGCGGGGAGCTACTTCGGCCACAACTTCGTCCCGCTGCAGGAATCCGGACGCTTCGATTTCATCGACGGCAAACGCGAGATCGTCAGCGGCATCAGCGGCATACCGACGCCGGGCCATACGCCGCACCACCAGGGCATTCGGCTCGAGAGCGACGGGGAAGTCGCGTTCTACTTCGCGGATCTGGTGCCCACGGCAGCGCACGTGCCCCTGCCATGGATCATGGGTTACGACGTCGAGCCGCTCGTGACGCTGGAAACCAAGCGGCGCGTCCTGAAACAGGCGGTGGACGAGGATTGGCTCGTCATCTTCGAGCACGACGCCACGACGCCGTGGGCACGCATTGCGCACGATGGAAAGACGTACGGTGTTGCGTCTTGACCTAAAGCCAACTCAGCTCTACGTTTAGGTCACAATTCGCCAAGCGGATCGATCGTCAGGTCGATTCCACCCTTCGGCCCTCACGGTGGAGTGAGGTGTGCTGCTGGTGTCTCGAACGAAACCGACGGGCACGAAGTGCACGTCGTCTCGCAGACTCCAGCGTTCCTGGGGTCTTTTTTTTACCTCTGTAGAGGACGATCGCATCCAGGACACTACCAAGCGCGTACGGGTCAACCGCCAGATTCGCATTTCTCCCGTTCGCGTGATTGGCGCCGACGGTTCCCAGCTCGGGATCATGGACGTGGACACGGCGCTCCGCATGGCGGATGAAGCAGGGCTCGATCTTGTCGAAGTAGCGCCGACGGCGCGCCCCCCGGTGGTCCGCATCATGGACTACGGGAAGTACAAGTTCGAGATGGCCAAGCAGGCGCGTCAGGCCAAGAAGAAGCAGCACGTGATCGAGCTGAAGGAGGTGAAGTTCCGCCCCGGCATCGGCGATCACGACTTCGAGACCAAGACGGGCCACGCGCGGCGGTTCCTCGAAGAGAAGAACAAGGTGAAGGTGACCATGATGTTCCGTGGTCGACAGGTAGCGCATCCGGAGCTCGGTCAGGCCGTGCTGGATCGCGTTGCCGCGGCGCTCAGCGACGTAGGAAAGGTCGAGAGCTCCGGCAGGCTCGAGGGCAAAATGATGACGATGATCGTCGCGCCGAAGTGAGCGTCAGGCGCGCAACCGGGACTGACAGATGCCGAAAATGAAATCACACAAGGGCGCGAGAAAGCGTTTCAAGATCACCGGCAAGGGTGAAGTGAAGCGGAATCGCGCCTTCAAGAGCCACATCCTCACGAAGAAGACGTCCAAGCGGAAGCGCCGCCTGCGTCGCGCCGAGATGATCACCGTGCGCGGTGAAGCGAAGCGCATGAAGCGTCTCCTTCAGGCATAACGGAGGAATCGACCCATGCCACGCGCCAGATCAAACGTTCCGCGCCTGAAGCGCAAAAAGCAGATCATGAAGGCGGCCCGGGGTGCCTACGGCGGCCGCAGCAAGTTGTGGAAGGCCGCGAAGGAGACCGTCGAACGCGGCTGGAAGTACGCGTATCGGGATCGCAAGAACAAGAAACGGGATTTCCGCCGGCTCTGGATCACGCGCATCAATGCGGGTGCGCACCAGAACGATCTCTCGTACAGCACGTTCATGAACGGTCTGCGCAAGGCAGGGATCGAGATCGACCGCAAGATCCTCGCGGATCTCGCGATCCATGATCCCGCCGCGTTCACCGCGCTCGCCGACAAGGCACGCTCGGCGCTCAACGCCGCCTAGGAGGCGACCGGCATTTCGCTCCAGGAATTTCTTCGACGCGTCGAAGAATTCGAACACGCGGCCACGCCGGCGCTGCGTGACGCGTCGAACGCCGAGGAACTCGAAGCTGCACGCATCAAGTTCCTCGGCGATCGATCCGGGCTGCTGAAGAGCATCCAGAAAGACCTCGGCACGCTGGCCCGGGAGGACAAACCGGCCGCCGGCCGCGCGTTCAACGAGACAAAGACGCGCGTCGAAGCGCTGCTCGAGGAGCGAGTGCGCGCGATCGCCGCGTCGCGGTCCGCAGGCTCCGGCGCGCAGGACCTCACCATGCCGCCCCGACGGCAGTGGTACGGCGCCAAGCATCCCGTGACGCTCGTCATCGAGGAGATCGCGGACATTTTCCGCGAGCTCGGCTTCACCATCGCGCTCGGCCCACAGGTCGAGACCGAGTGGTACAACTTCGGCGCGTTGAATTTCCCCGCGGACCATCCCGCGATGGACGCGCACGACACGCTCTATCTCCGCGACGATCTGCTGCTGCGCACGCATACGTCGCCGGTCCAGATCCGTACGCTGCAGCAGTACCCCCCGCCGATCCGCATCCTGGCGCCGGGTGATGTTTACCGCCGCGACTTCTTCGACGCATCGCATGCGCCGATGTTCGCGCAGATCGAGGGGCTGTGCGTCGACGAAGGCATCAGTTTCGTGGATCTCAAGGCGATGCTGAACAATTTCGCTCGCCGCTTCTTCGGCGCCGCGAAGACGCGGTTTCGTCCAAGCTATTTCCCCTTCACCGAGCCGTCGGCGGAGATGGACGTCCAGTGTCAGCTGTGTAAAGGCGCGGGCTGCGCGGTGTGCAAGCAGACCGGGTGGACGGAGATTCTCGGCTCGGGCATGGTGCATCCCGCGGTGCTCCAGTCGGCCGGCGTGGACGCGGAGAAATACACGGGGTGGGCGTTCGGCATGGGACCGGCGCGTATCGCGCTGCAACGGTACGACATTCCGGACATCCGCATCCTCTATGACTCGGATGTGCGGTTCCTCGAGCAGATCGCGGAGCCGTCGACGAAGGCGGGAGACGGATGAACGCGTCGTACGAGTGGCTGCGCGCCTTCGTCGACATCGACGCGAGTCCGAGCGAGCTGCGCGAGCTCTTCACCGCGCACACTGCCACGGTGGACGAGATCGTCGCGCTCCGAACGGACCTCGCGCCGATCGTCGTGGCCCGCGTGCTCGAGGCCCACCGCCACCCGGACTCGGATCACCTCTGGGTCACGCAGGTGGACGCTGGTGGAGCACAGCCGCTCGAGGTCATCTGCGGCGCGCCGAACGTGACCACGGGAGCCTTGTACCCGTTCGCACCGGTTGGTACCACGATGCCGAACGGCATGAAGATCGAGCGCCGGAAAATCCGCGGCATCAACTCCAATGGCATGTTGTGCTCCGCACGCGAGATCGGACTCGGCGAGGACCATGCCGGGATTCTCGAGCTGCAGGTGAATGCGCGGCCGGGCGCGCCGTTCCTGACGGTGATGCCCGTGGGCGATTCGCGCCTGGTGCTCGACGTCGGCGCGAACAGACCGGATCTGCTGTCGCATCTCGGCCTCGCGCGCGAGCTTTCGGCGATCACCGGCAAACCGTGGCATCTCCCGGCGCTACCGGGGCTCGGAGGCGAAACGCCGAAGCCGGTCCGGGTCGAAGCCGACGATCGTGCGCCGACGCGCGATGTCGAGGGCAAGGTGCTCGACGACGTGCGCGTGGTAGTCGAGGCCGACACGCGGTGCCGTCGCTACATCGCAGCCGTGGTCGGTGGCGTAAAGATCGGCGCGAGCCCCGAATGGATGGTGCGCCGTCTGGAGGCGGTCGGGGTGCGGTCGATCAACAACGTCGTGGACGCCACGAATTACGTGCTCCACGAGCTGGGGCAGCCCGTACACGCGTTCGACGCGTCGACGCTGCATGGCGGCGTCATGTCCGTGCGGCGGGCGCGGGCCGGCGAAACGCTGATGACGCTCGACGGCGTCGTGCGAAAGTTGCCGCCCGAGGCCGTGGTCATCGCGGACCGCCAGGCCCAGGCAGTGGCGGGCGTGATGGGCGGTCGGGAAAGCGAGGTGAGTGAACGGACCGTCGACCTCTTCATCGAGGTCGCGAGCTTCGATCCAAAGCTGACACGGTCCGCCCGACGCGCCATCGGTCTGAACACGGACGCCAGCTACCGCTTCGAACGCGGCGTGGATCCGGAGCTCGGGCCGATGGCGATGGATCGCGTACTCCGCATCATCGTCGCACTGGCCGGCGGCACGCCGACGACGCCGCTCGATCTCGTGACGAGCAGGGTGGACCGTCGAATGGTGACCCTGAGGTCAACGCGCGTCACCCAGGTGCTTGGCGCCGGCGTCCCCATGCCGACCGCGCGCGGCTATCTCGAGCGCGCTGGCTTCGAGATCACGTCCGCGACGAGCAGCGAGATGAGTGTCCGCGTCCCGACGTGGCGCACCGACGTCACGACGGAGATCGATCTGGTCGAAGAAGTCGCGCGCTTCCATGGATACGACACGTTTCCGACGGAGATCAGGCCGTTCCGGCCGACCACAACGCGCGATGACCCGATGTGGACCAGCGCCGCGCGCGTGCGTGACGCGATGGTCGGTCTCGGCTTCTACGAGGCGCGCCCCATGCCGTTCGTCGCAGGGGCCGACGAGACTCACGCGCGTGTGGCGAATCCCCTCGCCGAAAATGAGGCGCATCTGCGCGGCTCACTCCTGGAGACGCTCGCCCGACGCGCCGAGTACAACCTGGCGCAACGCGTCGGCGACATTCGGCTATTCGAGATCGGCTCGGCGTTCGTGCCGCGCAGCTCCGGCACGCTCGCGGAAGAGTTGCGGCTGGGCGTCGTGCTGATGGGTCGCCGTCGGCCCGCCCATTTCACGGAGCCGGATCCGCCCTCCTTCGACGAATGGGACGCGAAGGGAATCGCGACACGCGCGGCGGAAGTCGCACATCCAGGCACGGCGGTGCGACTGGCTCCCGCGACGGATGGCGGGGCGATGCTGTGGAATATCGAGTCGAACGGAGCGTCGATCGGCACGGTGTCCCGGCTCATGCTCGATGCCCCGATATGGGCGTCGCCCGCCTTCGCGGTCGAACTGCGTCTGGGCGACATCGAGACCGCGCAGCCGGCAGCTCGAGGAACGCACACATATAAGGAAGCGGCCAATCCCAGGGCGTCGGTCGCGCGCTATCGCGGCGTACCCACCATGCCTGCCGCCGAGTTCGACCTCGCGCTGCTGGTGCCCGCCGGGGTGACCGCGGACGAGGTCGAGCGCGTGGTCCGCGGTGCTGCCGGCGACCTCCTGGAGCGCCTTGATCTGTTCGACCAATACACCGGAGAAGGTGTCGAGGCGAACCATCGTAGCTTGGCCTGGCGATTGACGTTCCGTCATCCGGACCGCACTCTTCGAGACAAGGAAATCGAAGGCAGGCGCGCGAAGATTCTGGGCGCGCTCGAAGAGGAACTCCATGTCCGTCAAAGAACCGCCTGAGCTGAAAGCTTTCCGAGAGCTGGAAGTCCTGGTCCGTCATCTGGGCGACGAGCTGGCCACCTTCCGCCGGCGCGCGCTGGCGGCGGAAACGCAGCTCAAGGATGTCGAGGCGGGGCAGGTGCCATCGCGGTCGCGAGCATCAGCCGGCGACCACCACGAGCTCGAGGACGAGAATCGGGCGCTACGCGGCCGCGTCGAGCGCGCTGAGGAGCGCATCAGGCAGCTCATGGACCGTGTGCGCTTCCTGCGCCAACAGATGCAGCTCACGACGTCTTCAGCCACGCGCTCCGGATGAAAAAGAATCTCGTTCGCGTCACGATCATGGATGAGGAGTACGCCATCCGGAGCGACGCCTCGCCCGAGCACACAAAAGCGGTCGCGGCATATCTGGAGGATGCGATCCGGCGCGTACTCGACACCGGTTCGGTGGTCGAGACCAGTCGCGCAACCATCCTGGCCGCGCTCCAGATCACCGGGGAGTTGTTCGAGGCGCGCGACTCCCAGGACGGTGCGGACAGCGGGTCCGATGGACGCGTCGCGGCGACCTCGGACATCGCTCGGCGACTGCGGGATTTGAGCGCCGAAGTGCGGCATATGCTGCCGCCAGCCAAGCGCGGCGAGCCGGCCGCGTAGTACGGATCACCCGGCCGATTCGTTGCCTTTTCGGGAACCTCGCCGTAACCTTACGCAACACGATTAGCCAGGCGGGTCCGTAGTGGAGCGCGCTTGTGGCACCCTCCCGTCCCACACCCTTCGCCGGTGTGGGCCCGGATGCGGCAGCCGCGCGAGCCACGCGGATTGCGAGCAGTTCTACCCGTCTCTGCGGTTCCGGCCGCAGTGGAGCATAGATCCATATGAACTCGACCGCGCTGCTGGCCGCGCTAGGCATTTTGGTACTCGCCTCGCCGGCTTTTTTCATTTTTGGTAGGCGGCTGGGCGTCACCTCGGAACGTCGTCGTCAGCAAGCCGCGAAGGCCGGCGCCGAGGAAACCGCGAAGCGGATTGTCACGGACGCCGAACGTGAAGCCGAGACCGTCCGCAAGAGCGCGGTCGTCGCGGGCAAGGAGGAGCTGATCAAGCTGCGCGAGTCCTTCGAGTCCGAGGTGCGCGGCCGTCGCGGCGAAGTGGAGCGGGAGGAGAAGCGGCTCGTCGAACGCGAAGGGACGCTGGACCGGAAGTTCGACGTGCTCGATCAGCGCGACAAGGATCTCAGCCGTCGCGCCAGCGAGTTCGGGCGACGCGAGAAACAGGTGATCGAGCGCGAAGAGGAGTTGAAGAAGCTCATCGCCGACGAGCGGCAGCGGCTCGAGCAGATGGCGGGCATGTCCGCGCAGGACGCGAAGGCAGAGCTGATCCGGCGACTGGAGGAAGAGGCGCATGCGGACGCGGCCAACAAGCTGCGCGAGATCCGCGAGCGGGCGCGACGCGACGCCGAGCGCGAGGCGAAGAAGATCGTCGCGCTCGCGATCCAGCGCATCGCCGCCGAACACACGGCGGAGTCCACCGTCTCGGCGGTCTCGCTCCCCAGCGACGAAATGAAAGGCCGCATCATCGGCCGCGAGGGGCGCAACATCCGCGCGTTCGAGCTCTCGACCGGCGTCGACGTGATCATCGACGATACGCCGGACACCGTCGTCGTCTCGTGCTTCGACCCGATTCGGCGCGAGGTCGCTCGTCTCGCGTTGGAGAAGCTCGTCTCGGACGGACGCATCCATCCCGGCCGGATCGAGGAGGTGGTGAACAAGTCGCGCCGCGAGATCGACCAGCAGATCATCGAGCTCGGCGAGCAGTCCGCGTACGAAGTCGGCGTCCACGGCCTGCATCCCGAGATCATCAAGCTGATCGGACGCATGCATTGGCGCACGAGCTACGGCCAGAACATCCTGCAACACTCGAAGGAAGTCGCGTGGCTTGCCGGCATCATGGCCACGGAGCTCGGCCTGGACGCGGCGATGGCCAAGCGGGGCGCGCTGCTGCACGACGTGGGCAAGGTGCTCACGCACGAGCACGAGGGCACACACGTGCAGCTCGGCGTCGAAGTCGCGACCAAGTACGGCGAGAATCCGATGGTCGTGAATTGCATCGCCGCGCACCACGATGACGTTCCGCACGAAAGCGAAGTGTCGGTGCTGGTGCAGGCAGCCGACGCCATCAGCGGGTCACGACCGGGCGCCCGGCGCGAAGCGTTCGAGACCTACGTGAAGCGGCTCGAAGGGCTGGAGAAAATCGCGTCGAGCTACAAAGGGGTCGAGAAGGTGTTCGCGATCCAGGCGGGGCGCGAGGTGCGCGTGATCGTGACGCCGGATCACATCGACGACGCGCGCATGGGCACGCTCACGGAGGAGATCGCGCGCCGCATCGAGGCGGAACTGCAATATCCGGGACAGATCAAGGTCGTCGCGATCCGCGAGACGCGGGCGGTGGATTTTGCGCGCTGAGGTCACGGCGACCGTCATCGACGGCAAGGAGGTCGCGCGGCGGGTGCGCGATCGCGTCGCCGAAGAAGTGAAAGTCCTCAAGGCCCGCGGTGTCACGCCCGGACTCACCGTCGTGCTCGTGGGGGACGATCCGGCCAGCACTGTCTATGTCGCGTCGAAGGGAAAGGCATGCGCCGACGCGGGCATGAAAGGCGATACGATTCGATTGCCCGCGAGCACCGCGCAGCCCGAGCTGCTGCGGATCGTGGACAGGCTGAATCGGGACGCGTCGGTGCACGGAATCCTGGTGCAGATGCCGCTGCCGAAGCAGATCGACGCCGAAGCGGTCGTGCGCGCCATCGACCCCGCGAAGGACGTCGATGGCTTTCATCCGGTGAACGTCGGCCGGCTGTTCATCGGCGACGCGGATGCGTTCGCGCCCTGCACACCGGCCGGCGTCATGGTGCTGCTGCGCGAATACGGGATTCCCACTGCCGGCGCGAATGTGGTCATCATCGGCCGCAGCATGATCGTCGGCAAGCCGATGGCGGCGCTGCTCGTACAGCCCGGCGTCGACGCCACCGTCACGATCTGCCACAGCCGGACGCGCGATCTGGCCGATCACACGCGGCGCGCCGACATCCTCATCGCCGCCGTCGGGCGGCCGGAGATGGTGACCGGCGACATGATCAAGCCGGGTGGCGCGGTGATCGACGTGGGCATCAATCGCGTGGACGATCCGACAAGCGCAAAGGGATATCGTCTGGTGGGGGACGTGCACTTCGATTCCGCGAGACACGTCGCGTCGCACATCACCCCCGTGCCCGGCGGTGTCGGCGCGATGACGATCGCGATGCTGATGGACAACACCCTCAAGGCCGCGACGCGCATCGCCGGCATTCGGGCGTCGTGAGCCCCCCACCGTCGTCGTATCAGCACGGCCTGGACTTCGAGCCGACGCCGGACGCCGTTCCGGGCGCCGATCCCACATCCGCGATCGGGGTCTCGGCGCTGACGAACCTCGCGCGCGACGTTCTCGAGGGCGCGTTCCATCCGCTCTGGGTACGTGGGGAGGTGACGGGCTTCAAGGCGCACCGCAACGGTCACTGGTATTTCACGTTGCGCGACCGGATGGCGCAGATCCGAAGCGTCGTCTGGTCGAAGGACACCCGCGGCATTCCCGCACCGCCGGACGAGGGGATGCAGATCGCCGCGTTCGGCAACCTCAGCGTATATCCGCAGAAGGGCGAGATGCAATTCGTCGTGCGGCGGATGGAGGCCGAGGGCGACGGACTGTGGCGCAAGCGGCTGGAGATGACGCGCCTCAAGCTCGAGAAGGAAGGGCTGCTCGATCCCGCGCGCAAACGACGACTGCCGCGCTACCCGCGCCGCGTCGCCGTCGTCACCAGCCCGGACGGCGCCGCCTTGCGCGACATCGTCGCGGTGATGCGCCGCCGCGCGCGTGGCGTGCAGATCATCGTCGTTCCCGCCGCCGTGCAGGGTGACAGCGCGGTAAAGGACCTCTGCGCGGCCATCGAGCGCGTGGGCCGGTGGGGCGCGGCGGACGTCGTGATCGTCGGCCGCGGCGGCGGGTCGCGCGAGGATCTTCAGGCTTTCAATGACGAGCGCGTGGCGCGCGCCATCGCGAAATGTCCGACGCCGGTGATCTCTGCCGTCGGCCACGAGGTGGACGTCACCATCTGCGACCTGGTCGCGGACGTGCGCGCCGCGACGCCCTCCGCGGCGGCGGAGACGGTGGTGCGCGACGAGGCGGAGCTGGCGAGCGAGCTTCGGAACGTGGGCCGGCGCCTCAGCCGCGCCTTGCGCAAGCGTGTCGACGGCGCCAAGGCGGAACTCCAGTGGACGGCATCCGCTCTGCAGGCACGTGTCACGCGTCTGGCCGAGCGCCGCCGCGCGCGCGTCGCACACCTCGGCGCCCGACTACACGCGCTCAGCCCTCTCGCTACACTCGACCGCGGCTACGCATTAGCCCGCGGCGAGGACGGACGCCCACTGACGCACGTCGCGGCGTTCGACACGGACATGGCATTCGACCTCGTGTTGCGCGATGGCCGCGTCGCGGCGCGCGTGACCGAGGTGAAAGAAGCAGATCCCTCGCGGCGCTCGGGATGACCGCATGAGCTTCGAACAGCGCCTCAAGCGCCTGGAAGAGATCGTGAGCGAGCTCGAGTCCGATCAGATCGAGCTCGAACGGGCGCTGGCGCTGTTCGAGGAGGGCGTCGCGTGTCTGCGCACCGCGACGGAAGAACTGGGCAAGGTGGAGGCGCGCGTGCAGCGCCTCGTCGAGCGGGCCGACGGCACATTCGATGTGACCGACGTCCGTGAGTGACGTTGACGACGCGCTGCAGCGATGGCGCGCGTCCATCGACGCAGAGCTTGCCGGAGTCGCGGAACGTGCAGGCGCGCTGCCGTCCCGTCTGCGCGACGCGGTGCACTATGGCCTGACCGGAGAAGGAAAGCGGCTGCGCGGGCTGCTGCTGTTCTCCGCGTACCACGCGATGAACGGCGACGGAGATGCGGCTGCACTCGCCGCCGCCGTCGAAGTCGTGCACGCGTACTCGCTCGTCCACGACGACCTCCCCTGCATGGATAACGACAGCATGCGCCGGGGACGCCCCACCACGCATCGCGCGTTCGATGTCGCGACGGCCACCGTTGCCGGCGTCGCCATGGTACCGCTCGCGGTCAGCCAGGTGATTCGCGGCGCGCGCCGCATGCGTCTCGACGAGGAGCCGACACGGCGGCTCGTGCGTACGCTCATGCGGGCGTCGGGCGCGGAAGGCATGGTTGGCGGTCAGCTCAAGGATCTCGACGGCGAGGGACGCAACCTCGGCATCACCGACCTCGAAGGCGTTCACGCGGCGAAGACCGGGGCCCTGATCGCCGCGGCGCTCACGATGGGCGGGATCGCCGCGCGCGGCGGAGCCGACCAGATCGACGCACTGGATCAGGCCGGTCACGCTCTCGGACTGGCGTTCCAGATCGCCGACGACGTGCTGGACGCCACGGCGTCGTCGGAGGCGCTGGGCAAGACTGCCGGACATGACGCCGCGATGGCCAAGAGCACGTACGCATCGGTACTTGGGGTCGCGCCGGCACGCGCGCGGCGCGATGAGCTGGTCGCGCGCGCGCAAGCCATTCTCGACCGCGCCGGCCTGGCATCGGAGCCTCTGGGACAGCTCGCTCATTTCGTGGCCGCGCGTCGGTCATAGTTTACAGGACGGTATGTCACTTCTCGATCAGATTCAGTCGCCCGCCGACCTGCGCAGACTTCCGCGCGAGCAACTGGAAGCGCTCGCCGAGGAAATGCGGCAGCGACTCGTGGATGTCTGCTCCCGCACCGGCGGTCATATCGGCGCCGGGCTGGGCGTGGTGGAGCTCACCGTCGCGCTGCACTATGTGTTCGACACGCCACGCGACCAGCTCGTGTGGGACGTGGGCCATCAAGGCTATCCGCACAAGCTGCTCACCGGGCGGAACATCCGCATGGAGACGCTGCGCAAGGAAGGCGGCGTCTCGGGCTTCCTGAAGCGGAGCGAGAGCGAGTACGACGCATTCGGCGCCGGCCATGCCGCCACCGCAATCTCCGCGGCGCTCGGGATCGCCGTCGGCCGCGACATCAAGGGCGATGACTACAAGGTCGTCGCGGTGCTGGGGGACGGCGCGCTGACGTCCGGCCTCTCGTACGAGGCCCTGAACAACGCCGGCCACTCGGATCGCGATCTCGTGGTGGTACTCAACGACAACGAGATGTCGATTGCGCCCAACGTCGGCGCGATGTCGAAGTATCTCACGTCGATCCAGCGCAACCCGTTGTACAACCGCCTGCGCAACAAGATCGGCGAGTTTGCCGATCATGCGCCGGGGCCCTTTGCCGGCGTCGGCTCCATCGTCCGGAAGTGGGAGGAGAGCGTGAAGGCGTTTCTCACGCCCGGCGTCCTGTTCGAGGAACTTGGTCTGAGATATTTCGGCCCCATCGACGGCCATGACGTGGACTCGATGGTGGACACGTTCGAGGCGATACGTGAAATGAAGGGACCGCGCATCGTCCACGTGATCACGCAGAAGGGCAAGGGATTTCCGGCCGGTGAGCAGGCTGCGGGGGAGAAATGGCACGCGCTGCCACCGGGATACGAGCCTTCGACGGGAAAGCCGATCAAGGCCAGCACCGCCAAGCCGGCGTACACGAAGGTCTTCGGCAAGGGTCTGGGCGAGCTGGCGACCGAGGACGAACGTGTCGTCACGATCACGGCCGCGATGCCGAGCGGCACCGGGACAGACGCGGTCGCGAAGCTGCATCCCACACGTTTCTTCGACGTCGGCATCGCGGAGGCGCACGCGGTCACGTTCGCGGCAGGCATGGCGACGCGCGGATTGCGACCGGTCGTGGCGATCTACTCGACGTTTTTGCAGCGCGCGTACGACAGCCTCGTGCACGACGTCGCGATCCAGTCCCTGCCCGTCATTGTGTGCATGGACCGCGCGGGGCTGGTGGGTGAAGACGGCGAGACGCACATGGGGCTGTACGACATCGCGTACCTCCTCGCGATTCCGAATTTCACCGTGACCGCGCCGAAGGATGCGCGCGAGATGCTGGGTCTCCTGCGGTCGGCCGTGGAGCACGACGGCGGCCCATGGTCCATCCGTTATCCACGCGATGCCGCGCCGGACGAGCCGCCGCACATCCGCGAGATCGATCGCGTTCCGTACGGAACGTGGGACGTGGTGCGCAAGGGCCAGGACGTCGCGATTCTCGCGGTCGGCACCATGGTGCTGCAGTCGCTCGCGGCCGCGGACATCCTCGCGCGCGACGCGTTGAACGTCACCGTCGTGAATTGCCGTTTCCTCAAGCCCTACGACGAGGTGACGCTCGCCGCCGTGCTCGCGCAGCATCAGCGCGTGCTGGTGGTAGAGGAGGGAACCGTGGTGAACGGCTTCGGCTCCTACATGTCCACCGTCATCGAAAAGCACGACGACAGCGTGCGTGTCCACACGCTCGGCGTTCCCGATCGCATCATCGTCGCGGCGTCGCGCGCGCGGCAACTCGAGCAGTGCGGGCTCACCCCGGAGGGAATCGCGCATCGCGTGCGCGCCATGCTGGAATCCGAGGCGCTGGCGGGATGAGGGAGCCCGGCCGAACCATCCGGCTGGGTGTCGTCGGTCATACCGGCTATCCCGGACTCGATACTGCACTCGGCACGCTGAGGCGCCTCGCTCCCGGGTTGAACCTCAACTTGCGACTCGAGCAGGAGCTGCCGCGCGAGCGTGGCGACGGCGTGCTCGACTCGCCGAAAGATCTCGACGCGCTGCTCACGCTCGGCGGCGACGGCACCTTTCTCCGCGGCGCGCGGTTCATCGACGGCGCGCAGGTTCCCATCCTCGGCGTCAACATGGGACGGCTGGGCTTTCTCACCTGCTGTCCCGCCGAGCAGCTCGAGCATTCGCTCATGCGATTCGCGCGCGGCGACCATTCCGTGGAGTCGCGCATGGTGCTCAAGGCAACGGTGATCTCAGGCGATCGCCGCGAGCGCGGCAGCTGGCTGGCGCTGAACGACGTCGTGATTCACAAGGGCGGCTTTGCCCGGGTCGTCGCGCTGCGCGTGGCCGTGGAGGATGAGCTCATCGCGTCGTACGCGGCGGACGGCGTCGTGATCTGTACGCCGACTGGCTCCACGGCGTACAGCCTGTCGGCCGGCGGGCCGGTCGTGGTTCCGACGCTCGATACACTGCTCATCACGCCCGTGTCGGCGCATACGCTGGCGATCCGACCGGTGGTCGTCGCCGCGACGTCGCGCGTGACCGTGCAAGCGGAAGGTGCGCCCGAGGAGCTAATGATCACGGTGGACGGCCAGGTCGGCGCCAGCTTTCAGGCGGGCGATACGCTCAGCGTGAGCCGAGCGCCACACTCCATCCAGGTCGTCCGATTCCCGGGCTCGAGTTTTTTCGCCACATTGCGCGAGAAGCTGGGCTGGGGCGGAATACCGGAGCGGGATCACTCCAGGAATGCTGACCGAGCTACGCGTTAAGAATTTCGCGATCATCGACGCTCTCACTCTGCCGCTTGGCCCGGGATTCAACGTCCTCACGGGTGAGACGGGTGCGGGCAAGTCGATCATCGTGGGCGCGCTCGGTCTTCTGCTCGGCGAACGCGGCACCGCCGACGTCGTCCGCACCGGAACGGAGCGCGCGACGGTCGAAGGCGTCTTCGACGCGTCAGCGCGCGCGGGGCTGCAGCGGCTGCTCGACGATCGCGGCATCGACGTCGAGGACTCCATCGTCGTGCTGCGCCGGGAGGTCACGGCGGCGGGGCGGACGCGCGCGTGGGTCAACGGCACGACCGTGACGGCCACGACGCTGGCCGAAGTCGGGCGCGCGCTGATCGACCTGCACGGACAACACGAAGCGCAGTCGCTGCTGGATTCGGAATCCCAGCGCAGCGTACTGGATGCCTTCGCCGGCTCGCATGAACAGGCAGCGGCCGTGCGACAGGCGCATGCAGCGCTCGTCGCCGTGCGCCGCGAGATCGCGGAGCTCACCAGCCGGCGCGCCGACGCCGAGAAGCGCGCCGACTACCTGCGGCACGTCGCACGGGAGATCGCCGACGCGAAGATCGTCGACGGCGAGGACGTCAAGCTCGAGGACGAGGCGCGCCGACTGGAGAACGCGTCCGAGATTCGTGAGAACGCGGTCGCCTTGACCGCGCTGCTGGAGGACGAGGAGGCCGGCGTTCTGAATCGCCTTGAGAGCGCACAGCGCGTGTTGCAACAGTTACAGCGCTACGATCCCACGCTCACGCGCCTCCAGGAATCCTTCGACGCCGGGTATTACGCGGTCGAGTCGCTGGCGCGCGATCTCGCGGAGTACGCAGCGGCGGTCGACCTCGACCCCGCGCGGCTCTCGGTGGTCCGGGCGCGGCGGGATCTGCTGTTCCGATTGACGAAGAAATACGGCCCCGCACTCGCCGACGTGATCCGGACCGGCCGCGACGCGAAGAGCGAGCTCGATCTCCTCGATAGCGCGGGCCTCGACATGCGGGAAATGGCGACGCGAGAGAAGGAAGCCGTGGCCAGCCTCGCGCAGGCCGCTCAGACCCTCAGCGCGAAACGCGCGGCGGCATCCAGCAAGCTCGCGAAAGCCGTGGACGCGATCCTGCCGGAGCTGGGCATGCCGGACGGACATTTCCTCGCCCATCTGCAGCCGCTCGGGGAGACGGGCGCGCATGGTGCCGAGGACGTGGAGTTTCGTGTGGCGTTGAACGTCGGCCACGACATGCGGCCGCTGGCCCGGGTCGCGTCGGGGGGCGAGCTGGCGCGCGTGATGCTCGCGCTCAAGACGATTCTCGCCCAGCTCGATCAGGTGCCCACGCTCGTGTTCGACGAAGTCGACTCCGGCATCGGCGGCAAGGTCGGCCAGCAGGTGGGCGACATGCTGCGCCGCGTCGCCGCGTCGCACCAGGTGTTCGCGATCACGCACCTGGCCCAGATCGCCTCGCGCGCGCACCGCCACATCGTCGTCACCAAAGGGGCGCGGGCCGGCGTGACGACTGCGGACGTCTCGCTCCTTTCCGACGTCGAGCGGGTCGAAGAGATCGCACGCATGCTCGGCGGGGATCCGGAGAGCGACACGAGCCGTGCGCACGCGGCGGAGATGCTCAGAACAGCCGGAAGTACAGGCGCAGCTCCACCTGATCGCGGAAGAACTTCGGCTGCCCCGCGTCCCCCGCAACAGCCTCGAGGTGCGTGAAGCGCATCTCGATCGGCAGCGCGCGGGGATTCGCACCGGGTAGCGCGAGCGTCGAGTAGCTGACGCCGCCGCCGAGCAGATGGTCGCCACCCGTTTTGTCGGCGGACTGCATCGCGTACGCGCCGAAGACGGAGAGCGGGGCCGAGAGGTGCCAGCGCGGCGCGATCTGCAGATTGCTCCAGCGCGCGTTCCGGAGAGACGTCGACGAAGTATCAACGTCCTTCACACTGGCGGCGAACGAGCCGCCGGCGAGAATGCCAAAGCGGCCGAACCGTGCATCGAGGAACGCGCGCGTGTCGATGACGACGCTTCCGCTGCCGCTGGCCAGGCTCGCGATCTGGTTGTCGGTCTGTCGCGAACCCGTCGGCAGTCGCACGGACGAGCCGACCGACAGCATCATCGATGTGGTCTGGCCGGGCCGCAAGGGCCGATCGATCACGAGAGCTTTCGCGCCGATCTCCACGTCGCCGAAGCGCAGGCGTTCCTGCGTGGAGATGGAATCCCCACCGAGCTCGCCCACGGCGTACTGCTCGAACTCCGCCGTTCCTGCGGGCCCACCCGCGCCACGCGGCACCGCCTGCAACAGGTTCGCACTGGTGCCGAGGAGATCCTGATACTGTGTGTTGAACGATCCGATGCGCGACGCCACCGCCTGCTGGGCAGCGCTCGCGGCCATCGGCACGAACGCGGCACCGTCCGATGCCGCGCTACCATATAGGTCTGCCAGCGTCGACGCGAACGTCGCTGAGCTCTGGATCAGCTGTTGCGCTTCGCTTTGGCGCGCGAGCAGGGCGGCACAGCCGCTCGCACCGGGATTCGACTGGCACGCCTGCAGGCGGGCCTGCAGCTGCGATGCCGCACTCGCGAATTCCGCCTGCACCTGCGCGTTGACCTGCGATGCGCCGGCACTCGTACGTTGCGGGTTCGGTCCGACGTTCGCGCCGACGCCGGTTGTGTCCAGCTGGAACACCGCGGCGACGCGGCGACGCACGATGGGTGTCACCACGCTCACCGCGAACCGCCGTGAGATGCCGTACTCGAGCGCGATTGGCAGCACCTCTTCACGCGCGGTCGCGCCGAGCGTGGACTTGCCGAGAGTGAGGCTGAACGCGCTTCCCGTCGCATTCTGGACCAGGGTCTGGATCCCGCCGAGCGCCGGCACCTGCGCGGCACCGAGGGAATCCGCGGTGAGAAACGCGCCGATCGATCGCGTCCCGCTGCCGGCGAACACCTCGTCATAGCGCGACCACGCCGTCAGCGCACGCACCCGCAATACACCCCGCGGTGCGAGCGTGGCGTCTTCGGTGAATACCAGATTGGCTTGCGCGCGCGCGATCTCGGGAATCAGTGCGAGCGCGAGCGTGCATGACGCGAAAAACGCCGCCGCCGTGTACCGGCGACGGCGCTCGTTGACGTGCATCACGGCCTTGGTCATTGTTCGCGCCACGCCTCTAACATAATTGCGCTCATAGTGTCGTTGCGTCCGCCGCCGCGCGTGCCGTGGCAGCTCACGGGGAACCACTGGCTCTCGCTCCCCTGCATTCACCCCGCGGACGGCGCCGTGTTCGCGGTGGGATTTCTGCATCGCGGCACCCGATCCGCCGTCGAGTTCGCGGGCGGTGCCGGATTCGTGGATGGCGACGCGCCTCCGCTCATGCGACTGACGCTGCGCATCGGCGACCGCGAGCATCGCTTTTCCGAGGCGCCAATGGCCTGGGAGCGCGCCCTCGCATGGCTGCCGACGTTCACGTGGACGCTCGGCGAGATCGTCGTGCGCGGAACGGTGTTCGCGCCCTTTGGCCGCGACTCCGACGTTGCGGGCGCGGTGTACGCCCTCTCGCTCGAGAACCGCAGCCCGGCGACGGTGAACGCGACCTTCGTGCTCGACGGCACACTGGGCCATCGACAGCTGCGCGTGCGCACCGAACGTCCTTTCGACGATCAGCACCGCATCCAGGAGATGCGGGGCGACGTGATCCTGAGCGGCAGCGCGGCCGCCGGCGTGATTGCGCTCGCCATTGGGGCGGATGAAGCGTCGAAGGTGGACGTCGGCCGCGGAGACGTGCCGACGTACAGGATCGAACGGTCTCTTTCCGCCGAGCCCAACGCGCGGGCACAGATCGCGTTCTATCTCGCTGCAGGGCCGGAGCCGGACGGCGCGCGGGCGTCGATGGCGGTCCTGCGGCGTCGCGGGTGGAAGGACCTCCTGCGCGACACGCGAGACGCGCTCCAGTCGCTCGAGCAGACGACCGGCCACGAGGCGCTGGATCCGCTGATCAACCGCAATCTCCTGTTCGCGTATTTCTACGGCGTGGGGCGCGCGCTCGACGACGCGCATTACTACCTGGTGCGCAGCCGCGCGCCGTGGAATGGTCGCGG
>DATFHG010000149.1:0-4434 GCA_035248725.1 Gemmatimonadaceae bacterium
TCGACCGCGAGGGCTCGCGCTACGCCACGGCGCCACTCTGGGAAGGCAGCCTGGCGCGCAACGGCAAGCACTTCACCTTCCGCTACGTCGCCACCGGCATCGCGGACGACTTCCGCGCGCGCAGCGGCTTCATCTCGCGCATGGGTGTCGCGCACGCCTTGGCGACGCATCGCTACACCTGGTTCGGCGCGCCGGGCGCGAAGGTGGAGTCGTTCACCGGCGACATCACGCTCGACAACACGTGGCAGTACGCGCGCTTCATCCGGAGCGGCGACGCGCAGGACAAGAAGCTGCACTTCAGCGGCAACGCGCGGCTGCGCGGTGGCTGGGCGCTCGGCGTCGGCGTGTTCTGGGAGACGTTCGGCTTCGACCAGCAGCTGTACGCCGACTACACGGTGCTCGCGCCCGACGGAAGCGTGCTACCCTTCACCGGCACGCCGAGGATCCCGAACCGCGATTACGTGTTCACGCTGTCCACGCCGCGGTGGAAGCGCTTCAACGCCGATCTGCTGTACGTCGGCGGGCAGGACGAGAATTTCCTCGAGTGGGCGCAGGCGGACATCAACTACCTGTCGGCGCAGCTGCAGCTGCGTCCCACCGATCGCGTTCGCGTGGACGGCAGCCTGGACTATCAGGATTTCTGGAGGCGCAGCGACGGCACGCTCGCCGGCCGCAACGTGATCCCGCGCGTGAAGCTGGAGTATCAGCTGACGCGCGCGGTGTTCGTGCGCGCCGTGGGCGAGTACGATCGCTTCGAGCACGCGGACCTGCGCGATGAGACGCGCACGTTCTATCCGCTCGCCATCGGTAGCGTGCCCGCCATCGCGATGCGCGACCGGTCGCTCCATGGCGACTACCTGCTGTCGTACCGCCCCACGCCCGGCACGGTGTTTTTCATGGGCTACGGCAGCGTCGCGCTGGGCGAGCCCGACGCCGCACAGCGCTATGCGTGGCAGCCGATCATCCGTCGCTCAGACGATCTTTTCGTCAAGCTCAGCTATCTGTTCCGCCCGTAGTCATCCCGAGCGCAGCGAGGGACCTGCACGTTGTCATCCCGAGCGCAGCGAGGGACCTGCACTTTTGGGATCATCGCGCTGAAACTGCATTGAACGCAGAGGACGCGGAGTCGCGGAGGGCGCAGAGGAAATCGTTGTGAACTGCACATGGGCGCGTTACTCTCTGGCCGCCAACGACGAGGGAGTACCATGCGGCACACAGTGACGTTGTGCGCGATCCTGCTGTTCGTAAGCGCATGTCACCACGCTCAAAGCGAGGGTAACCCCTCAGGTCCGGTTGGATCACTCGTACCTGCTCGGCCTGCGGTCATTGCCGCCGACGAAGGTGAGGCGCGACTCATTCGAGGGCGGAAACCGATTCTCATCAAGGTCGACCCGGTGACGACTGGCGCCCACCATCTCTTCGTCGGCACCGAGCGCGTGCCGCCTGGCGATTCCCTCGGCCGCCACTGGCATCTGCAGGAAGAGGAAGTGCTGTTCATTCATCGCGGCATGCTCGACGTCACGCTGGGCGGCAAGACACAACGCGCGGGCACGGGCGGCATCGTATTCATTCCGCAGGCGACGCACATCTCGGCGAAGAATCCCGGGCCGGATACCGCGGACATCGTGTACACGTTCAATGAGCCAGCGTATTCGCTCTGCATGCGCGCATTCTCATCGCCGCTCGGCGTCACATACGTCGAGCCGTCGGCCGACTCCGGGAATGCCGTGCGCGTCGCATGTCACCTGAGACCGCCGGCACCTCACAACTAGCCTTTAGTCACCGCGCAGAAGCCTCGCGGGATCCACGTCGAGCGTGCGACGCGCCGGCAGCAGGGTCGCGAGCATGGCGACCAGAAGCAGCAGCGCGGACACCGACGCATACGTCGTGAGATCGTGCGACCCCACTCCGTACAGCAGTGAGGCCAGCGTGCGCGACACCGCCAGCGCGACGGCGGCGCCGATCGCGAGACCGACGATCACCACGCGCAGCCCCTCGCCGAGTACGAGCGTCAATACCTGCGACGCCTGCGCGCCGAGCGCGACACGCACCGCGATCTCGCGTGTACGCTGCGACACGTTGTACGCGATCACTCCATACACGCCGATGATGGCGAGGAAGAGCGCGATGGCGGCGAAGGCACCCAGCGCGAAGAGTACGTAACGCCGGCTCGCCACCGCCTGCGACGCGCTCACGTACTCGCTCATCGTCCCGCCGCGGTACACCGCGACCGTCGGATCCAGCTCGGCGATGATGCGCCGCATCGACGGCACCAGGGAAGCCGCATCCCCCCTGGACCGCGCCACGATGCTCATCCGGTTCGCGGGTCCCTGCAGATGCGAGTAGTAGATCGTCGGTCGCACCGGCTGGTCCAGCGCGTCCGTCTTCACGTCGCCCACGACACCGACCACGGTCCACGCGCTGTCCTTCCACGCGTAGAAGCGGACGCGCCGCCCCACCGCGCTCTCGTGCCCGAACAGCTGTCGCGCCAGCGACTCGCTCATCACGATCGCATACGGGGCATGCAGATCGTCGCGATCGTTCAGGACTCTCCCCTCGATCACCGGAATGCGCAGCGCGCGGAAGTACTCTCCCGCGACAGCACGTGTCACCGCCTCGGGGCGCAACGCGGGCGCCGGTTCGGGCAGGCCCTCGACGTGAAAGGTGTTCGTGCCCCCGCCCTGGAGCGGCGCGCTCGAGATCGCGCCGGCCGCGTCGACGTTGGGCAGCCGTTGCACGCGCACCACTGCCTGCGCGAAGAACTGCGATGGCGCGAACTGTTCGGCGTAGCGCGGTCCGGCGAGCGCCACCCGCACGGTGGCCACGCGCTCCGCACTGAAGCCGGGATTCACGCGCAGCAGCGCGGCCACGCTGCGCCCCATCAGCGCGGCGCCCACCAGCAACACCAGCGTCAACGCGATCTCGGCCACGACCAGGCTCTCGCGCAGGCGATGCCGTCCGCGACTGCCGCCGGCACGCGCGTCCGACCGCAGGAACTCCGCGACCGAGCGGCGAGTGGCGAGGAGCGCGGGCGCCAGCCCGAAGAGCAGCGCGGTGAGCAGCGCCACCGCCGTCGTGAAGCCGAGCGCGCGCAGGTCCACGGAGGCGTGGCGCAGCGCCGGCATCTGGTCCAGCACACTCACAGGGAGACGCGCGACGAACGCGCCGACGCTCTGCGACGCGAGCCACACGCCAACCAGCGCGCCGGCGACGGCGAGAACGAGATTCTCCGTGAGCAGCTGGCGCACGATCCGGCCGCGCGACGCGCCGATGGCGCTGCGCACCGCGATCTCGCGTCCGCGGTCCACCGACCGCGCCAGCACCAGGCTCCCGACGTTCGCGCACGCGATGAGCAGCACGATCGCGACGGCGCCGAGGAGCACGAGCAGCGGCCGCTCCGTGTTGCCCACGATGTCCTGCACCAGCGTCGTGATCTGCACGCCACGCCCCTCGTTCGACTCGGGATATCGCACCGCGAGATCGCGCATGACACCGCCCATGCGCGCGCGTGCAGCGTCCACGGACACGCCGCCGGCCAGGCGTGCGACGACGCGCACCCAGTGATTGAAGCGCTGGCCGCGCACTTCGGCGTTGCGTCCGATCGGGAGCCACACCTGCGCGTCGCCGGCAGGAGCGAACGCGAAGGACGGCGGCAGCACGCCGCGCACCTCGTGCGCGCGTCCGTCGATGAGCATCGTGCGTCCCACGACGCCGGGATCGCTCGCGAATCGGTCGACCCAGGTGCTGTAGCTCAGCACCACGGCGGGCGTGCCCAGTGGCGCGTCGTCCGCGCTGTCGAATCCCCGGCCGTACAGCGGGCGCACGCCCAGCAGATCGAAGAAGCCAGACGTCACCCGCGCGGCGCCAACGAGCTCGCCACCGCCAGCGTCGGCGAGTGTGACGTTGCTTTCGTCGAACCCCTCGACCGCCGCGAACACGTCGCGCTGCCGGCGCCAATCCAGGAAATCCGGATACGATGCCTCGGAAAGATGCGCCACGTCGCCACCGTGAGTCTCCGCGATCGAGACGAGCCGCTCGGGCTCGGCGTACGGCAGGGGACGCAGCAGTACCGCGTTTACGACCGAGAACATCGCGGTGTTCGCACCGATCCCGATCGCGAGGGTGACGAGCACCACGATCGTGAACGCCGGCGTGCGACGGAACGCGCGCGTGGCGATGCCAGCGTCATGCGCCAGACCACTCCACCACTCCTCGCGCTCGGTCGTTGCCACACGCCGGCGATCGATCTCGCTCAGCTCGCGGCGCGCGTCCGCGACGTCCCCGAACTCCGCCGCGGCCTGCCGCAGTGCCGAGTCGCGGCCGAGTCCCTGTGCGATCAGGTCGTCCGCGCGCATGGCGATGTGGAACTCCACCTCGGCGTCCACGTCCTGCTCGACGCCCGCGCCGCGGGTGGGGAGCCGAAAGAATCGCTTC
>DATFHG010000150.1:0-16581 GCA_035248725.1 Gemmatimonadaceae bacterium
CGCCAAAGGTGCGCGGCGGAAATCATTTCGGTTCGCGCATCGTGTTCGCGAAGGACGGAAAGTTGTTCGTCACGCAGGGCGAGCGCTTCGACTATCGCGACCAGGCGCAGAATCTCGACTCCGACCTGGGCAAGGTGGTGCGGATCAACGCCGACGGCAGTGTGCCGGCGGACAATCCGTTCGTCGGCAAGGGCGGCGTGCGTCCCGAGATCTGGTCATACGGGCATCGCAACGTCGAGGCGGCTGCGCTGGACCCGGAGACCGGGCAGCTGTGGACGGTGGAGCATGGCGCGCGCGGTGGCGACGAGCTGAATCATCCCGAGGCCGGGAAGAACTACGGCTGGCCGATCATCACGTATGGCCGCGACTACAACGGGCGCAAGATCGGCGAGGGCGTGGAGAAGGCGGGGATGGAGCAGCCCGTGTATTACTGGGACCCGGTGATCGCGCCGTCAGGAATGGCGTTCTACACCGGCGACAAGTTCCCGCCGGACTGGAAGAACAACATTCTCGTGGGCGGCCTTGCGTCGCAGCGGCTCGTGCGACTCGTGATGCAGAACGGCAAGGTGGCGCGGGAGATCAGATACCTGGGGGAGCTCAAGGCGCGCATTCGCGACGTACAGATCGGGCCAGATGGCCTGATCTATGTCGCGACAGACGAAAATCCTGGCAGGATTCTGAGGCTCTCGCCGAGGACACCGTGAATGGCGGGCCGTCTCAAGGTCCGTTGCTCACTGGTATTGCTGCGCTTGGGTGCGACACCCCACTCTCGTCAAAACTCTCGACGGCGACCCAGTACTTCTGGCCGATCGTGAGCGCGCGCAGCTCGAGCGACGTGCCCTGGTCGGCCCAGCGCTGGTAGGTGGAGTGGAGTTTGTCCGGCGCGATGCCCCAGCGGACATTGTAGCCCACGGCGTTGCGCACGGCGCTCCAGGAGATGAAGGCGTTGCGCTCGTCGCGGTCGCGTCGAGCGCTGATCCTGGCGGGCGGGGGCGGAGGCGGCGCACCCGCGTTGCCGAACACGCGGATGTCGCTGATCGCGAGGTGAGCCGCACCCACGTGCATGTGCTCGTAGCGGATGTAGCGGGCGCGCGTGGGACTGATCTCGAGGTACGCGTTCGGCCGGTCGCGCGTGCTGCCCATGAGATCCGCGACGGTCGTCCACCGCTGCCCGTCCGCGGAAGCCTGGACGTTGAACTGCGTGTATACGCTCGAGTCGTTTCCGAAGAGTCCCGACTTGTAATCCGCGAAGTTCACCTGAACTGCCTTCACGTCGTACGCCTTGCCCAGGTCGATCTGGATCCACTCGCCCGGCCGGTTCTGTGCCGCGACCCAGAACGTCTTCGGATTCTCGTCAGTGATGTTCGATGCGCGGAAGGTCGTGTCGCACGGAGCAGGAGAGGACGCCGCACTGCCCTCGGGATGACAGAGGGTGGATGACGCGGTTGCCGGCTTGCGATACGACAGCAGCATCCACCCTGTGAACAGTTCGTCGCTCGACTTCCACTTTCCTGTCGGCAGATAGTGCGGGAAGTCGCCAAAGCGCGTGTCGACGTACATCTCTCCGTCGGCGTCGAAGCCCGCAGGCCAGAGACCGATGCGGCGCTCGAAGTTCCAGTTCACCGCGACCCACGGCGTCCCCGTGTTCCAGTAGTTCCCGAAGACGTCCTGAAACGTGTTGCCGTGTCCCGCGCCGTGCACGAAGCCGCCGGGCTTGTAGCCGACAGGATTGTATGGCGCGTACGTGAACGGTCCCAACGGATCGGTGGCGGTGTACGTGCCGGTGGCGTACACGTTGTACTCGGTGCCGGGCGCGCCGTACTGCAGGTAATAGCGGCCGTCGTGCTTCGTCATCCATGCACCTTCGATGAACGGGGTGACGGTGGAGTCGCGGTGGTCCTGCCCGAATCGCTCCCACCCGTGCACCTCGGGGTGCAGACCGAAGAGCCATTTCGGCGTGCCGGTGTAATCGAGCCGCCTGGTCTTATCGAGCTCGATGGCGTGCAGCGGATACGCGTTCGACGAATTCCAGTACAGGAACCAGCGGTCGAGCTCCTGATCGTAGAAGATCGCGGGATCCCAGGGGCCCGGCTGCACGGAGTCGGGTCGCGCGAGCGTGCGTCCTTCGCGGTCGCGCGCGTTCGGCAGCCAGGGCATCATCCGGTTGTAGAACTCCACGCGGCCCGTACTCGGCTCGGTGAGCATGAGCAAAGGCTCAGGCTCGGTGGTGGAGGGAAGCAGATAGATCGTATCCCGGACGGAGAGCGCGGCGGGGGCGACGACGTCGCGCATCGGCCAGCGACTGGGCGTGACGTGACGCCATGTGCCGAGGTCCGATGATTCCCAGTAGCCATCGCCGATCGTCTCGAAGAGGTAATACTTGCCCTTCTGCACGACGATCACGGGATCGGCGCCCGAGCGATAGGAGATGCCTTCGCGCTGCTGCTCGAAGTTGTAGCGGTAGTCGATGTCGATCGGATTCGCGTACGTCCGCCGCGGCGTCTGTGCGTTGAGCGCGAGCGGGATCAGGATGAGCAGTCGCTTCATTCTCTCGGCGTGCGGGTGGCTGGTCCGAGAACATGCGCGGTGAATGACGCGCCAGCAAATCCGCGCCGCACCGTGCGGATGCAGCGTCCGACCACCCAACCCCCGGTGCTACCTCAGCTTCACGCTACGGACGGCTCGAGCAGCAATCCCTGGCGGCGCGCCTGACGCTGGAGCGGCTCGACGAGACGCGGCATCACGGCCTTCCACGTATACAGCCGCGCGGTCTGCTTCGCGTTGCGACGCAACTTGTTCGCGCGCTCGGGTGACTCCGCCAGCTCCTCGCACCGCTGCACGATTTCGTCGGGATCCAGCGTCTCGAGCACGACGGCGTTCCGTCCGGTCACCGCGTAGTCCTCGCCCGTGCCGCCAGTATAAACGACGCCCCCCGCGGCCATCGCCTCGAGCCCGACGAGCCCGAATGGCTCATACACGGAGTTGGCCAGCACGCCGTCCGCTGCCGCGTACAGCGAGCGCGCCAGATCGCTGGCGACACCGAAGCGCAGGTTCACGACGTCCGCTTCCTGTGCGGTGGCCTCGTGCAGCTTGTCCGTCAGCTCGTCCGGGCCATCGACGTTCATGACCCGCAGGCCCCGCTCGCGCGCTGCGTTCGCCAGCTCGCCGCCCACGCCGCTCGGTCCGCCGCTCCGCGCCAGGAGCACGGTACGGCGTCCGCGATCGCGCAGCCCTTCCACTGCTTCGAGTGCCTGATTCCACCCCTTCGTGCGCTCCCAGCGCGCCATCTTGAAAAGGAGGTTCGTGTCGCCCGCTTCGGACACCGCCGCGCGAACGGCGGCAACGTCGCGACGCCGGACGGGCTGCAACAGCTCGATGCCGATCCCATTCGGAATGACCAGTGCGTCCGCGCCGCACGAGCGGATGATGCTCCGCATGTAACGGCTTACGGCGGTTACCGTCGCCGACTGCATCAGCCGCTGCCAGTCGATGTGCTCGAAGCCGTACGAATTGTTGGCGTTCCAGAAAATCAACGTGTCGGGGCGCGCGCCGCGCTCGCGTAGCAGGTCCGCGATGGCCGTGGTCGTATCCGCCGTCTGCCACTCCTCGAGCAGCAGCACGGGAACGCGCCCTTCGTTCAGCGCGGGCAGGATGGCGTGCTCGACCACATACGGCGGAAGCGAGCGGGTGAGATCCGCGCGCTTGGAGTCCTCACCATCATAGACGCCGCCGCTGTAGTGCTGGCTGATCCACTGACCCCACCGGTGCAGGGTCAGCTTGCCTTCGATCCGGTGCTCCTCGCCAGGAAGATTCGGGTCACCGATGAAAAAGAGATGTGTCGGGTAGCCGGACTCGGCCAATTCCTTGACCAGCCCGGTGACGCGAATGCCGAGGCCGCCTGCCTGCGAATACGGATCCGGTCCCTCGAACGAGACAACGATGAACGTCGTGTTTTCGGGGTTCAGCACAGCTACCGTCAGTTGTTATGTCGCTGCGGATGTGTGCAAAAAGGAAACCGCATGCGGACACGACGCTTACTGACGCATAACAGCGCTGCGTCGACTACCGAACAAACGCAGCGCGAATCCGGGTGGTGCGTTCGAGATCGTCCCGCGATTGCAGCACCTTCTGCCGGAGATCGCGGGGCAGGTCGGGATGCTCGCGAAGGTAGGCGTCCACCACGTCGAGCGCTGCCGGCGTGCGCTGTCCGCCGATGAACGCGTTCAGCCAGCTGCCGAGGAAGAAAATGCGACGATTCTTCTGCACCCACGACAGCGTGTCGAGCGCAGGACGAAGATAGGGGAGGGTGAGCACGCCCTGCTCGCCGGCGTTGAACGCGCCGAGGCTGGCCGTCACCCACTCTTCGTTCAGCGTCGAGTCCGAGAGGTAGCGGGTGAAGTATGCGAGCTTCGTCTCCGTCGTGGGCACCGCGGCGCCCGCGACGAATGCGCGACGTTTGCCGCCGGTGGTGGTGTCGCGGCCCGACTCGAAGGCGAGGCGCATCGGCGCACTGGGGGCGCCGCGCGCGATGAGGGCGGTCACGATGGACCACCGCGTGGGCTGGCGCAGTGGCATGCTCGCCGCCGTGTCGCCATCCAGCCATTGATCGAGACGGGCGAGGGCGCCCGACGTGCGCGCGACGGCGATGTATCCGTCCAGGTAGTTCTTGCGCAGACCGTACGAGAGCGACGTGTCGGCGGCTCGGCGGAGAAACAGCTCCTGCACCTGCTGCACGAGCGTGTCGTAGTAATGCACCTGCTCCTCGGACGCGAGGTCACCGGGCACGAGATACGTGTCCATGGCTCGGCCGACACGGCCGATCACGCGCGACGCGATCTGCTCGTCCGCCTCGAGCGGCAAGGCACCCAGCGCGGCGAACACGAAATTGCGCGGATCCAGCCGCGCATCGCGCACAAGGTCCCACAGCGAGCCCCATAGCATCGCGCGGAGAAAGCGGTCGCGAACCGACGCCAGGGCGGGAGCCGGGAGCCGGGAGGCGGAAGCCGAAACCTGGTCCGCGCCCGCTACCCCTTCAGTCGCGAGGAGGTAATTCGTGCTTCGGGCGTCGAGCATGAATAGCCCGTAGCCGTAGTCGTTCGCGTTCGGATAGACGAAGCGCGGCGCTGGCAACCCACGCGCGCCTTCGACGACCGTCGTCTCCGCCTTCATCTCTACTGGTAGCATCACGGGGTGCGCCCCGCCGTACTCCACGCGCAGCTCGACCTTCATCGGCCACGCGCCCTTGCCGGAGAGGGATTGCGCGGGGTGCTGGATGAGGGTCAGTCGCCTGATGCGATTGTTCGATGGATCGAGCTCCAGTTGCTGCTCGATCACGGGCATGCCGGCGCGCACGAAGTATGTGCGTCCCCATGCGGAGAGATCGCGTCCCGCCGCGGCGCCGACGGCGCCGAGCAGCTGCTGCCAGGTGCCGTTGCCGTAGGCGTGCGCGGCCAGGAAGTCATGCACGCCGCGACGGAACGCCGGCTCGCCCACGAGATAGTTGAGCTGCTTGAGCACGCCCGGCGCCTTGTTGTAGACGATTGCGCCATAGTTGCTCTTGGCCTGATCGAGATTGGCGAGCTCCTGCCACACCGGCGTCGTCCCTGCGGACGCGTCGACGTCGTACGCCGTCGGCTTGTTGCGCAGATAGAACGACATCCATGCGGTCGAGTCGCCCGTGGCCGCCTGCATCTTCGCCGCCATGTACGTGGCGAAGCCCTCCTTCATCCACAGGTCGTCGAACCAGCGCATCGTGGTGTAGTCGCCGAACCACTGGTGCGCGACCTCGTGGTCGATCGTGGCCGCTCGGCCGAGCTTCTGATTCAGCGTCGGCGGTTCGCGAAAGATGAATGACTCCTCGTTGTAGAAGATCGCGCCCGGATGCTCCATGCCGCCGAACGGGAACGCGGGAGCGAGCAGGAAGTCCAGATCCTTCGCACCGTTGCCCCACGGATACGGCACACCGAAGTACGTCGCGAACCAGTGTTTCGCGCGCTGGTTGAGCGCGATGAGTGTGTCGGCGTCCACCTCCTCTGCCCGTGATGCGCGGACCCAGAGCGACGTATTGAAGCCTGGCATGGTGCGCCGCTCGAAAGGCCCGGCCGCGAACGCAAAGAGGTACGTCGGGATCGGTTTCGTCGCCGAGAACGTATGGACGCGGCGTTGATGCGCCTGGTCGACACGTGACGAGTCCTCGGCGGAGTTCGTGAGCACGTTCCAGTCGATCGGCGTCGACATGGACAGCGTGAAGACCGCCTTGAGGTCCGGCTGGTCGAAACAGGGGAAGAGCAGATTCGCGTCGGACGGCACGAGCAGCGTATAGAGGTAGTCGCGTTTGTCCTTTTCGTCGGTGAAGCGGATGATGCTTGCGCCGGCCGGTGCGATGGGTGACGTGAACTCCATGTCGATCGCGTTCGGGCCGTCGCGCAGGAACTGCGACTCGAAGCGCATGTGCGCGCCGTTGTATTCCACCGCCGGCATGGACACGCCATTCACGCGCACGTTCTCGAACCTCGTTCCGCGAAAATCGACGTACACGTCGCCGCCATGCACCCGGTCGAAGGCGATGCGCACGCTCCCCGTCGCATGGGCGCGATTGGTGACGTCGAGGCCGAGGTGGTAGTGCACGTTCCGGATGTGCGCAGCGCGGTAGCGCGCCAGCTCGTGCGACACGCCCGGGGCGGTGAGCGAGTCGGCAAGGACGACGAACAGCAGGGCGAAGGAGAGCATGGACTTACGTTAGCGAAACCGTCCCCACCGTGGTGGCGTAGGGTGCGCGGGACCATCGTCCCCCGGCAGTAGCACCCCAGCACCTACCCCCTCCCATGTCCACACAGCCGTTGCGGTATGCCTGGCGATCGCTGCGCCGTACACCCGTTTTCACCATCGCAGCGTCGCTCACTCTCGTCATCGGTATTGCCGCATCGGTCGCGATCTTCGCCGTCGTCAACGGCGTGCTCCTCAAGCCCCTGCCATACGGATCTCCCGACCGGCTCGTGGGCGCGTGGTTCGATCTGCCACCGATCAACCTGAACCACACCCAGCAGACGCAGACGACGTACTATGTGTTCCAGCGTCTCGCCAAGTCGATCGATGGCATCGGGCTGTATCAGGAAGGCTCCGCCAACGTCTCGGATCCCGGCGGCAAGAGCGAGCCGCAGCGCCTCACTGTCGCCTGGGTGACGTCGACGCTGGTTCCGGTGCTCAGGGTAACGCCGTTGCTGGGACGCAACATCACCGCCGAAGAGGACACGCCGATCACCTCCCGCATCGGGGCGGGGAGCCGAGACGTGGGAGCCGTGGTGATGATCAGCGAGGGGCTCTGGCGCTCGCGATTCGGTGCTGACCCCGGCGTCATTGGCCGCATGCTGGAGGTGAATGGGCGGTCGCGCGAAATCGTCGGCGTGATGCCGAACCGCTTCCGTTTTCCCGCCGCGGAGACGCAGCTATGGCTGCCGCTGGGGCTCGACCCGAACAACAAGTTTCCGGGCGGCTTCAATTACAACGCGGTCGCGCGCCTCAAGGAGGGCTTCACGCCGCAGGCCGCCGAGCGCGACTTTGCCTCGGTCCTTCCGCGCCTCGTCGAGCTGTACCCGTCGTTCGCGCCCGGCGTGACGTCGCAGATGCTGCTGGACCAGGCGAAGCCCGTTCCCAAGCTCATTCCGTTGCGCGAGGACATCACTGGCGGGATCGCGAAGACGCTGTGGATGGTCGCGGCGGCCGCGGGGCTGGTGCTCCTGGTCGCGTGCGCGAACGTCACCAACCTCATCCTCGTGCGCGCCGACGGTCGCCAGCGCGAGCTCGCGGTACGTGAAGCGCTCGGCGCCGGTCGCGCGCGCGTGATGCTGCATTTTCTCGCCGAGTCTGCCGTGTTGACGGCGATCGCCGGTCTCGTAGCTGTCGGCGTGGCGTGGGCGGCGATCCGTGTGCTCGTGTCGTCGTCATCCGTGCAGATCCCGCGGTTGTCTGAAGTGCACCTCGACACCGCGACCGTAGTGTTCGCCTTCGCGATCTCCGCCGCCGTGGCGCTCGTCTGCAGCATCATTCCCGCGCTGCGCATCGGCCGCGTGCATCTCTCCAACGCGTTGCGCGAGGGAGGGCGCAGCGGGACGGCCAGTCGTGCGCAGCATCGCGTGCGCGGTGCGATGGTGGCCGTGCAGATCGCGCTGGCGCTGGTGGTGCTTGCCGGCTCCGGCCTTTTGCTGCGGACCTTCCAGCGTCTCACCGCGGTGAAGCCTGGCTTCAATCCCGAGAACGTGGTGACGTTCTGGATGTCACCGGGTGGCGGCAAGTATCCGAACGACAGCTCGCTCGTGCGCTTTTACGCCGGGCTGCTGGATCGCGCGGCCGCACTGCCCGGCGTGCGCGGCGTGGGCATCTCGTCTCGCATTCCGCTCATGGATCACGGGATGAATCAGAATCCCGTGTTCCCGGAGAACGACCCCGAGTACGCGACCAAGATCCCGCCGCTGGGCCTGTTCACGACCACGGATGGCGGCTACTTCAAGACGATGGGCATTCCGCTCATCGCGGGACGCACGTTCGATCGCCTCGACCTGCAGAATTCGCAGGAAGCGATCATCAGCCAGGCCACCGCGCTGCAGTTCTGGAAGGATTCCACCGGTCAGGCCGCGATCGGCAAGCGCTTCCGCGACCTGCCCACGGGGCCGCTCTACACCGTGATCGGCGTCGTGGCCAACACGCGGGACACCGCGCTCGCGGCCCCCGCACCCCGCGTCGTGTATTTCCCGGAGGCGTTCCCGGTCGACTCGACGTTCAATCAGGTCTATCGAACCGCGGCGCTCGTCGTGCGTACGCAAGGTGATCCGAATGCGATCATCCCGGCCGTGCAGCGATTGGTGCGCGACATCGATCCCTCGCTGCCCACGTTCGACGTTCGCACGATGCAGCGGACGGTCAGCGCGTCCATCGCGCAGCTGTCGTTCATGATCGCGATCCTCGCGACCGCCGCGCTGGTGACACTCGTGCTCGGCGCCATCGGTCTGTACGGCGTGCTGGCGTACGTCGTCACGCTTCGCACGCGCGAGCTGGGTGTGCGCATCGCCCTCGGCGCGCAGCCCAGTGAGGTGGCCGGCATGATGACGCGCCAGGGCCTCATGCTGACGGCATTCGGCGTCGCCGGCGGTCTGGGGCTGTTCTTCGTGGTCGCGCGTTTCCTGCGCTCATTCCTGTATGGCGTGGCGCCGAGCGATCCGGTGACGCTCGCGGGCGCGTCGCTCATGCTCGTGCTCATCGCGGCACTCGCCTCGTGGATTCCGGCCCGTCGGGCGGCCCGCGTGGATCCCGCGGACGCGCTGAGGGCCGAGTAGCGGCGCGTCCGCGCGGCCGAGAACACGGGCGCGATACATTCCTCCAGGAACCGGAGGAGATATGGCGCTTACACTGACGTCGCCTGCGTTCAGGAATGGCGGCGAGATCGACACCGAGTACACGTGCGAGGGAAAGGATGGGTCGCCGGAGCTGCGGTGGACCGGCGCTCCCGCGGGCACGAAGAGTTTTGCGCTCATCGTCGACGACCCCGACGCGCCCGATCCCAAGGCGCCCAAGATGACGTACGTCCACTGGGTGCTGTACGACATGCCCGCGGACACCGCCGGCATCCCCAAAGCCGGTGAAGGACCGGCCGGCACGCGCGACGGCACGAACGACTGGAAGCGCGTTGGGTATGGCGGCCCGTGTCCGCCGATCGGTCGTCACCGCTACTTCTTCAAGCTCTACGCGCTCGATACGGTGCTCGGCGACCTGAAGCACCCGACCAAGGACCAGCTGCTGGCGAAGATGAAGGGACATGTCCTCGAGCAGGCGGAGCTCATGGGGACGTACCAGAAACGGCGCACCTGACGGCGTTCCAACCGTTTGGGTAATCTGTGTGTCGAAGGTCTATACTCAATTCGACCACAGTGCCTGATCCCAAAGACTTCCTCCCGCTCAAGCCCGTCGAGTTGCTGGTGCTCACCATGCTGTCGGCGGGGAATCGCCACGGCTACGGGCTGCGGCAGGACATCCTCGAGTACACCGACGGCCAGGTGTCCATCGAGGCCGGCAACCTGTACCGGCACATTCGCGCCCTCGAGGACGACGGACTCGTGGACGATGTCGCCGCACCGCCCAGCGACACCGACGAACGCCGCATCTACTACCGGCTGACCGCGCTCGGCCGACGCGTGCTGGCGGCGGAGATGTCGCGGCTGCGCGCGCTGGTGCAGTTCGCCGAGGAGCAGGGGATCCTCCGCGCATGATCCGGGCTCTCATTCGCTTGTATCCCCGCGCATTTCGGGAGCGCTATGGCGACGAGCTGGCGGCGTTTCATGCGGAGCGGATACGGGAAGGCACGGCACAGTGGCCCGCGATCCTGCTGGATCATCTCGGCGGCGCCGCCACGGAGCACCTACGCGAGATGCGCGAGCGCGTGGCGCCGCGCCGGAAATCACCTGGAGATCCGATGAACGTCCTCCTCGACATCAAGTATGCGGTGCGCAGCCTCGGGCGTCGTCCGGGGTTCACCGCCGTCGTCCTCGCCACGCTCGCGCTGGGCATCGGCGTCAACGCGGCCATCTTCAGCGTGGTGAATGGCATTCTCCTGCGCCCGCTGCCGTATCCGCACGCGGATCGCGTGGTGCAGTTCGGTCACAAACCGCCCCACTGGCTCGTCTCCGAACCGCAGTACCTCGAGTACAAGCAGGACCTCAAGTCGTTCGAGACGCTCGCCATGTACTCGCAGGACGAAGGCAACCTCGCGACCGGCGAAGAGCCGGAGCGCATCGCGATCGCGAGGGTCACTCCGGATTTCTTCCAGGCGCTTGGCGTGCGACCGGAGCTCGGCCGCCCCTTCACGGCGGACGAAGACCGCGCGACGACGCCGACGGTGGCCATCATCAGCTACGCGCTGTGGCAGCGGCGCTTCGCCGGCGACCCGCGCATCGTGGGCAGCGCGATCGACTACAACGGCGTCAAACGCGTCGTGGTTGGCGTCATGCCGCAGCACTTCGACTACCCCACGCCGCGCACGGACGTGTGGCTGCCGCTGCACCGTGTGACCGCCGACAGCCTCGCCTGGGCAAATCACTATCTCTTCGGCTTGGGGCGACTCCGCGCCGGCGTGACGCCCGAGCGCGCCTTCAGCGAGGCCGACATCGTCGCGAAGCGCATCATGGCCGATCATGCCGACACCTTCGACCCGAAGGGCGCGCCACTCGTCCCTGTGATCACACGCGTGAGTGATGCGCTTGTGGGGAACGCGCGGCCGTACCTCATCGCGCTGTTTGGCGCCGTGGGGTTCGTGCTGCTCATCGTGTGCGCGAACGTCGCGAACCTTCTGCTCGCGCGCGGCGAAGGGCGTCGCAAGGAGATGGCGCTGCGGACCGCGCTCGGGGCGTCGAGCGCGCGGCTCGCGACGCAACTGTTCACGGAAGCGCTGCTGCTCGGACTCGGTGGCGGGGTGGTCGGGCTCGGCGTTGCCTGGCTGGGCGACCGCGCGCTTCTGGCGGTTGCGCCGTCGTCGATCCCGCGCCTCGATCAGGTGACGCTCGACTGGCGCGTCGCGCTGTTCACCTTCGCGGCATCGGTGGTGACGGCGCTCATCTTCGGGCTTGCGCCCGCGGTGCGCGCCACGCGGGAAGCGCCGGCCGAGACGCTCAAGGAGGGCGGCAAGACGTCGTCGGCCCAGGGTGGCTCACATCGCGCGCGACGGACGCTCGTCGTCGCCGAGGTCGCGCTCGCGATGGTGATGCTCACGGGCGCGGGAATGCTGCTCCGAAGCCTGATGAATCTGCAGAGCAACGACATGGGTTTCGACGCACGTAATGTGCTGACGCTGCAGGTCTCTCCCGCGGTCAGCAGCTACGACGACGCCCGCACGGAGCTGTTCTATCGCCAGCTGCTCGAACGCGTCCGCGCGATTCCCGGCGTCCGCGCGGCTGGTGCGGCGGGCTGGCTGCCCGTAGTTGGCATCGGTGGGCTGTGGGGTGTCCTGGCCGAAGGGCAGACGTATGCACCGGCGCATCAGCCGGCGGCGGTTCCGCAGCAGGCGACGCCCGGATTCCTCAAGGCGATGGGCATGCGCGTCATCGAGGGACGGGACATCACCGACGAGGATCGCCTTGGCGCGCTCAACGTGGGGCTCGTGAGCAAGTCGATGGCGAATATGCTGTGGCCGAACGAGGACGCCGTAGGAAAGCGCTTCCGTCTCGGCGGCAACAAACAGTGGGTGACGGTGGTCGGCGTGGTCAACGACTTCCGCTCGCGCGGCTTCAGCGACACACCCGAGCCGACCATGTACTTCGTGCACTCGCAGGCGCCAAGCGACAACTACTACATGCAGCGCAGCATGTCGCTCGCGATCCGGACTGCCGCTGATCCGCTCGGGATCGTGAATCAGGTGCGCGCGGCGGTGCGCGCCATCGACCCCACGGCGCCGGTGTCGGACGTGCGGACGCTGGAGCAGGTGGTGGGCACGTCCGTGGCGGACCGCCGCTTCAGCACTGCGCTGATCGCCGCGTTCGCCGCGCTCGCGATGCTGTTGGCCGGGATCGGCATCTTCGGCGTGATCTCGTACGGCGTCTCGGAGCGCCGCTTCGAGATCGGCGTGCGCATGGCGCTGGGTGCGGATCGCACGACGGTCGTGGCGCTGGTCCTGCGCGACGGGCTGCGCATGACGCTTCTCGGCATCGTGATCGGCGTCGTGGGTGCCGCGGCGACCGCACGCGCGATCAAGTCGATGCTGGTGGACGTTCCAACGATCGACGTACTCACGATCGCGGTCATGGGCGTGGTGCTGGCGGCGGTGGCGGTGGCGGCGTCCATGCTTCCCGCACGACGCGCGACCGCCGTCAGTCCGACGGACGCGCTGCGCGGGGGCTGAGCCCTACGGCGTGCGAGCGCGGTCGCCCCAGACGATCTCCTGCGCGCTGTCGTCCGTCGCGTAGGCGCGGGCATTGAGCATCTCGTTCTTCTCGAGGCGCTTGACGTTCACGGCGGCAAAGGTGGTACCGGCGCGAAGCAGCAGGGCGAGGTAGGTCTGCTCGCCGCGTACGATGAACTCGACGCCGTTCCTGGCGCCGTGACAGGCCGCCGCTCCTGTCGACGCCTGCAAGCGAGTGTCGATCGGGATCGTGCTGTCCTGTTTGACGAAGTTGAGCTGCAGTCGGCCGGCGCGCGCCGCCGCGCTATCGAGCTTCACGACGACGAACGCCTGTCCGTTCGTCTCGTAGTGCTGCGGCGTGCAGGTTACGTCGCTTGCCGGCGCGGGCATCGTGGTGTCGAGCAAGACTTTGTGGGGCCGCTCCTGCTGTCGGCAGGCAAGGCTGGTCAGGGTCACCGCAAGGAGCAGGGAGCCGGCGTGCACGGAGTCTCCGATTGATGTGGCGGACGGGGCGTACACCGATATAAGGTATGGGCATGGAAATCAGCAGACGCGAGGCGCTCGGCCGGCTCGCAGCATTCGTTGGTCTGGCGGTCGTCGCGCGGCCCCTCGCGCTCCGCGCCGAAGACGCCAAGCCGTTTCAGCATCCGGATCCGCGCCCCGGCATCACGGGCGAGCACGTGTTGACGCACGAGCAGGTGGGCAAGCGCAGCCAGAAGGTGTACGACGCCTACGACGCCGCGCGCGCCTATCCGGAAATCTTCGACGGTATCTATTGCACGTGCGACTGCAAGAACACCAGCCTGAAGCACCGTTCGCTACTGGAGTGCTTCGAGTCCATGCAGCCCACCGGATGCATGGCGTGTCAGGAGGATGGAGAGCTCGTGGGCAAGCTGGCGAAGCAGGGAAAGTCGCTGGCGGACGTCCGCAAGGCGATCGACGAAGAGTACGGCTAGTACGGCTAACAGTCGACGCGCAGCGCGCGTATTCGGAGCATGACAGACGAATACATCACGCTCCACGTGAGCGATGCCGCCGACATGCGCGCGTTCGTGGCGCGTCCGAGGGCTCGCGGCAACGGCGCGGGCCTGCTGCTTTTTCAGGAAGCGCTGGGCGTGAACGCTCAGCTGCGCCGAGTGGCGGAGCGGTGGGCCGGTGAAGGGTACGTGGTGGCCGCGCCGGAGCTGTTTCACCGCGTCGCGCCCGGCTACGAGCGCTCGAAGCTCGACATGGCCGAGCTGATGCCGATGATCAAGACGCTGACCGTCGATGGCATGGTCGCCGACGCGCGCGCCGCCTTCGACTGGATGACGAAGGAAAAGGGTGTCGACGCGAAGCGGATTGCGGCGCTCGGGTTCTGCATGGGCGGCCGCGCCGCCTACCTCGCGAATAGCGAGCTGCCGCTGGCAGCGGCGGTGTCGTACTACGGCGGATCCATCGCGCCCAACCTGCTGGACCGCGCGGCGAAGCTCCACGGCCCGCACCTGTTCTTCTGGGGCGGCATCGACCAGGGCATTCCGCCGGAACAGCGCCGGGCGGTTGCGGACGCGGTCCGCGCCGCCGGGAAGAAGTTCGTGGACGTCGAGTTCTCGGACGCCAACCACGGATTCTTCAACGAAGAACTGCCGGAACGACACAACGCGTCTGCTGCGGCGCAGAGCTGGGCCCTCGCGACGGCTTTCCTGCGGCAACATTGCTAAGCAACGACAAAAAGATTCAAGTCTTGTCACGGATGCTCGCGGATGGCGCGGATCCTCCGGATCGATCCTGTGCTGGTCCGATGACGCGAAAGAACTGCGCCCGAGGTCCGAAGAAGAACAGCAGACCGATCTGTCGCTTCGCAGCTTTGAGATAGCTGTACAGCTGGCCTTGGGCTGACTGATGCAGGTCAACACCGGCCTTGTTCTCGACGATGACCTTGTCGTCGACAAGCATGTCTATGCGGTCCCGCATGAGCAGGTCGCCTCTGTAGTACAAAGGCATCCAGACCTGCCTATCCACTCGGTGGCCGCGTCGGCGCAGCTCCCGCTCCATCGCCGCTTCATAGACGCACTCGCGAAAGCCGTAACCGAGCTCGTTGTAGACATCGTAGAAGGCTCCGATGATGGAGCCAGTGAGCTTCTCCTCGATGAGCCACATGCCTGATCATCACGACGTCGCATGAAAAGCAGATCATCAGAAGCACGCACTCCCAATCTGAGGAATCCGATTGATCCGAGAGCATCCGTGTCACTACCTGGAATCTTGATGCTGACGACGCGGAGTGGCCCGGCCTTGAGAGAAACCGTCGCGGAGTCTAGGCTCTACGTGGTTCCCACCAGGTGAGCATGGCCTACCCGATCGCCCGGATCATCAACCTCATCCCCGTCGAATCGCAGCATCTGTGGTCGATGTCCGTGGAGGACGCGACGCAACGACTGTTGTCGGATCAGGCGGATGCCGTGCTGGGAATAGATGGGTCGTTCGCGCTCGTCGCTCAGGTCGGACAGAAGGTGCGGCTGGCGCGCAGCCTCGATCGGCCCATGCGCTACTTCCTCGCGAAAGCGACGGAAGGTCCGGTGCTCATCGTCGCGGAACGCATCGACGAGATCGCGAAGCAGCTCGCCACGCTGGGGTGGGAAGAGCAGTTCCATCCCAGCTACACACGCATGGTTCCAGCGCATCACGTCACCACGCTGCAGCTGGTCGGCTGCCCGGACCCGAATCCGGTGTACGATCGCTTCTTCGACCCGCCGCGCGGCACCTTGCCCACCGACCTCGATGTCATCGGTCGCACGTACATCGAGGCGCTCTACACCGAGCTGCGGGCCTGGCTGGCGGCGCAGGACACGAAGGAGCCCATCGGCGTTCCGTTTTCGGGCGGGATCGACAGCGGGTCCGTCTTCCTCACGCTCTACAGGGCGCTACTCGACAGCGGTCAGTCGCCGGCGCGCCTCAAGGCGTTCACGCTCTCCGTCGACAACGACGGTGACGATGCGCGCCAGGCGCGTGAGTTCCTCCGTCGCACCGACCTCGAGATCTTCGGGGAGACCATCGACGTTCCTTCGGCGACGCTCGATCCGCTGCGTGCCGTCGCGGTCATCGAGGACTACAAGCCGCTGGACGTGGAGTGCGCCGCGGTGAATCTCGCCTTGCTGCAGCAGATTCGCGCGCGCTATCCCGACTGGCGGTTGCTCGTGGACGGCGACGGCGGCGACGAGAACCTCAAGGATTATCCGATCGAGGAGAACAGCGAGCTCACGATCCGGAGCGTCGTCAATAATCGCATGCTGTACCAGGAAGGGTGGGGCGTGGAGTCCATCAAGCATTCGCTCACGTACTCGGGCGGCTACAGCCGAGGGTGTGTCCGCAGCTTCGCATGTGCCCGCGCATACGATTTCATGGCCTTCAGCCCGTTCACCCGCCCGCGCGTGATCGCTGTCGCCGAGGCGATTCCGTTCGCGCACCTGACGCAAGGATCGCACGACAAGCTGTACGCGCTCAAGGGTGAGATCGTCGCCCGCGGCGTGCGGCAGGTGCTCGGCGTCGATATGCCCGTGTTTCCGAAGCGACGCTTTCAACACGGATCGGTCGCCGCGCGCGACGTGCCGCGGCTGTTCCCGCGCAACGAGGCGAAGTACCGGCGCCAGTTCGAGCGGCTGCACGCCGACGTCGTGAGCGCGGGTGTCGCCACTCGCTGAAGACCGGCGCATACGGTCGCT
>DATFHG010000151.1:0-7818 GCA_035248725.1 Gemmatimonadaceae bacterium
CGGAGCACAAGACCGGCACGGACCATCTGTCGTTTCTGCCGGCGGGCGTGCCTGCGTTCAACTACGATCAGCTGCCCCGGGGCTACGACCACACGCACCACTCGCAGGTGGACGTCTTCGATCACACGGTGCCGAACGACATCACGCAAGCGGCGACGGTCATGGCGGTCAATGCGTGGCAGCTCGCCAATCTCGATCGGCTGCTGCCGAGGCACCCGCCCGCCACCCGCTAGCGACTAGGAGCCGGCCGCCTCGCGCTCCTTTCCGCGGCGATCTCCCGCGCTGTGCAAATCGACCGCCAGCGTCTCGATGCGTCGTCCCTCCATCTCGCGCACGGTGAAGATCGCACCACCGGCGGTGACGCGGTCTCCGACGATCGGCAGGCGGCCCAGCGCGCCGAAGACGAAGCCGCCGATCGTCGTGTAATCGTCGTCGGGCACATCGAGACCGAAGCGCTCGTTGAGATCGGCGATGTTCGTGGATCCGGCGACGAGGACGAGGTCTGGCGATTCGCGCTCCTCCGGCTCGGGCGGCTCGTCCTTTTCGTCGAGGATCTCACCGACGATCTCCTCGAGAAGATCTTCCATCGTCACCAGCCCCGCGGTGCCACCGTACTCATCGAGTACGATGGCGAGATGCTCCTTGAGTCGCTTGAAGTCGGCGAGCACTTCTTCCACTTCGCGCGAGCCCGGCACCACGTGAATGGGCCGCATGATGGTGCGGATGCTGAACTCCGTCGGTGGCTTGCGCAGCACGGGCAGCAGGTCTTTGGCGAGCACGAGCCCCACGATGTCGTCGATCGTCTCGTCGAACACCGGATACCGCGAGCGCTGCGTCTCCTCCACGAGCGCGAGTGTCTCGTCGAGCGTGGCGTCCACTGCGAGCGCGTCGATGTTCGTGCGTGGGGTCATCACCTCGCGCGCGTTCTTCTCGGAGAACTCGAAGACGCCCTCGATGAGGCTCGCATCCGTCTGCTCGATCGCGCCGCCCTCCTGGCTTTGCTCGACGAGCATCCGCAACTCCTCCGGGGAGTGGAACGCTTCCTCGGCGATCTGCGCCTGCCGGATCCCGAGCGCGCGGAGCACGAGTTGCGCCGACTTGGTCAACAGATTGTTGAAGGGGCGCGTGATCCACTCGAACGCCATCAGCGGCGGGGCGAGCAGGCGCGCCATCCGTTCCGGGTGTACGAGCGCGATGCTCTTGGGCGCGAGCTCCCCGAAGACGACGTGGAAGTACGACGTCACCATGATCGCCAGCACGGAGCCGAGCGCGAAGCCCGCCATCAGCCGCGCCGCGATCGGGATGCCGCCCAGCCATCCCTTGAAGGCGGCGGCCAGCGTCTCTTCCGCGAGGGCGCCGATCGCGAGGGACACCACGGTGATGCCGAGCTGTGTCGCCGAGAGCAGGCGGCCGATGTTCGCGACCGCCCGTAGGGCGAGCCGGGCCAACCGGTCGCCGCCGCGGGCCATCGCTTCGAGGCGCGTGCGCCGCGAACGAACGAGCGCGAACTCCACGCCAACGAAAAAGCCGTTCAGGAGGAGCAGAACGGCGATGATCAGGATACGGCCGAGCACGGCCACTAACTTACCCGGTGTGAGCGGTCATCACCACCATTCGCACGCGCACCATCATCATCACGTCAACGCCGCCGACGGCGAGCGGTCGCGTCGCGCGCTACGGGCCGCGCTCGCCCTCACGATCGTCGTTCTCGTCGCCGAGCTGGTGGGCGGGTTGTTGTCGAATTCGCTCGCGTTGCTGGCGGACGCTGGCCATGTCCTGACGGACGCCGCCGCGCTCGGCCTCTCCTTGTGGGTCGCGTGGTTTTCGCGGCAGCCCGTGACCGCGGAAAAGACGTACGGCTACCTGCGGTGGGAGATCCTCGCGGCGCTGATCAATGGCGCAACGCTGCTGGGCATCTCGGTGTGGATCGTGATCGAGGCGGTGCAGCGCTTGCGCGCGCCGGAACCGGTAGCGGGTTCGCTGATGCTCGGTGTGGCGCTCGGCGGCCTCGTGGCCAATGCCGCGGCGGCGTTCATGCTGCGTCCCGCCCACAACGACAGCCTCAACGTGCGCGGCGCGTACCTCCACGTGCTGGGCGACCTGCTCGCATCCGTGGGCACGATCGTGGCCGCGGTGGTCATCCGTGCCACGGGCTGGCTCTCCGCGGACCCCCTCGCGTCGCTGCTCACGACCGCGGTGATCGTGCGCGGCGCATGGTCACTCGTACGCGAATCGGTGGACGTTTTGCTCGAATCCACGCCATCGCACATCGCGCTGTCCGACGTCCGCGGGGCGCTCGAGACGATTCCGGGCGTGGAATCCGTGCACGATTTGCACGTCTGGACGGTCACGTCGGGCGTGGTGGCGCTGAGCGCGCACGCCATCGTGCGTGACGCCGAGAAGCAGCAGGACGTCCTTGAGCGCGCATGCGACACGATGTTCCACATGGGCATCCATCACGTGACCATCCAGATCGAGCGGCGCGAGATGTCCGAGCGCGAGCCGCATCTCCATCCTTGACGCTGTCCGGGGCGGGCCGCACAATGGCGGTCCAATGAGCGACTACCGGATCGAGAAGATCAGGCGGCACGTCAGCGTCGTCCTGACCGACGGCAGTCGCCTGGAGGGGGACGTGTTCCTGCGTCCCATCTCGCGCTATCGTTCGCGACCCGAGGAGCCGCTCGATCTCTTCAATGACGGCGAGCCCTTTTTCGCCCTCCAGCAGAATGGCGCGGCGACGCTGATCGCGAAGGTCAACGTGTCGCACGCGACGCTGCCCGTTCCCGAGGAGGACGATTCCAACCTCGCGGCGGTCGGCGTGCCGGTCCAGGTGACGTTGGTGGACGGCACGGTGTGCGGCGGCTCTATTTTTCTCGAGACGCGCGCCGATCGTCCTCGATTGCTGGACTTTCTGAACGCGTATTCCTCCCGGTTCCTGCCCGTCGTCGATGTGCAGCAGGTGCTGCTCGTGAACAAGGACGTGATCGCGCACGTGCGCGAGGTTTCCTGATGGCGCAATTCGATCGTTTGCTGGCGGCGATGGTGAGCAACAAGGCCGATGGCCTGGTGCTCGAGGATGGCGACTTGATCAAGGTGGAGATCGCCGGCCAGCTGCGTCCGTTGACGAAGACGCCCATCACCGGCCCACAGATCCTGGCGCTCCTCAAGGAGATCGCGAAACCAGAGGCGGCCAAGAGCATCGAGGCCAACAAGCCCGCGACCTTCGGCTATGTCACGAGCGACGGCGCCTTCGTCGTTCGCGCGATGCTGAACGGCGCGAAATGGCACGTGGTCGCCAAGATCGACGCGCCCGCGGAGTTCAAACGCGTCACCGGACAATACAAAGCCATGGATCTTCCGCCGGAGACGCCGTCGTCATCGCCCGCCGTTCCCGCCGCTCCAGCGCCCGCGGCACCTGCTCCGCGCGCCTCGACGGCTCGACCGGCCGTGAACGCGGCGGTCGCCGCTCCCGCGGCCGCGGCGTCGAACGGTGCAACGTCGAAGTCGGAGCTCGACCTGATCCTGCCCTTCGAGGGCAGCGAACAGGCGCGGGCGTATCTCGACTCGCTGCTCAAGATGATGGTGGAGAAGGGGGCGTCGGATCTGCACCTCCGCGTCACGGAGCCGCCGATCCTGCGACATCACGGCGAGATGGCGCGTCAGCCCGAGCACCCCGCGCTCACGGACGAGCAGCTGTTCGCGATGATCAGGTCGATCATGCCCGAGCGCAACCGCCGCGAGTTCGCCGAGAACAACGACACGGACTACGCGTACGAGCTCCCGGGCGTCGCCCGTTTCCGCGCCAACGCCGCGCGCGACCGCAACGGCCCCGTCGCTGTCTTCCGGCAGATCCCGGCGACGGTGGTGAGCGTCGAGCAGATGAACATCACGGAGGAAGTGCAGCGGCTGTGCTTCCTCACCAAGGGACTGGTGCTCGTCACCGGACCCACGGGTTCGGGCAAGTCGACGACGCTGTGCGCCCTGATCGATCTCGTGAACCGCGCCCGCAGCGATCACGTCATCACGATCGAGGATCCGATCGAGTTCGTGCACAAGAACAAGAGCTGCATCATCACGCAGCGGCAGGTGCACGTGCACACCAAGAGCTTCAAGTCCGCCCTTCGGGCAGCGCTGCGCGAAGACCCCGACATCGTTCTCGTGGGAGAAATGCGAGACCTGGAGACTGTCTCGATCGCGATCGAGACGGCGGAAACGGGTCACCTGGTATTCGGGACGCTGCACACGACGACCGCCGCGGGCACCGTGGATCGCATTATCGATCAGTTCCCAGCCGACCGGCAGGAGCAGATTCGCGTCATGCTGGCCGAGTCGCTCAAGGGCGTCATCTCGCAGACGCTGTGCAAGAAGATCGGCGGTGGACGCGTGGCGGCGCGCGAAATTCTTCTCTCGCTGCCGTCCGTCACGAACCTCATCCGCGAAGGCAAGACCTTCCAGATCCCGTCCATCATGCAGACGTCGAAGCGCCTGGGGATGGTGACGCTGAACGACGCCCTCATCGCCTACGTCGATTCCGGAGAGGTCGAGCCGAAGGAGGCGTACATGAAGGCCGTCGAAAAGCAGGGCTTCGTGCAGATGCTCAAGGCGCGCAACCTCGACGTCAGCTTCGCCGAGAGCGATCAGCCGCCGGCACCCGCGCCGGGTGGTGCCAAGGCGCCGCCGGGGGCCGGCGCCGCAAAGCCGGCCGCCGCGGCGAAGCACTAGCGAGCGCAGAAAACACAAACGGCGCGCGGATGACTCCGCGCGCCGTTCTTCTTTTTTCAGTTGGAGAGCGCACTGGCGCGACTCATCGGTCGCTGCCGTGCGCCATCATCGTGTATCGCTGCCCTCGGGCTTGGAGCTTTGTGTCTGGGGTTCGAGCTCGCCGCGTGGTTTCTGGAATTCCTCGCGCTCAGCATACCCATACCCGCCGAGCACTTCGCCACCGCGCATGTAGTCGTGTCCGTAGCCTCGACCGTGGGGGTACTCCTTCTGCGCGGGGTCGTGAGAATCATTCATGGGCGTCCACCTCCGCTAGGGTTCTCACACCTAGCCGCATCATGCGCGCCAACAAGTGTTCATGCAAGAGGGCTCGGCGGTGGAGGCGGTCTCGGCCCGACGTTGTCAAACGAGCCGAACGGAAAATTTGTGACGTCGATTAGCTTTCCACGCGCATGGATATCAGAAACATCGCCATCATCGCGCACGTCGACCACGGCAAGACCACGCTCGTGGACAAGATGCTCCGCCAGGCCGGAGCGTTTCGCGAGAATCAGGTCGTCGAGGAGCGCGTGATGGACTCGAACCCGCTCGAGCGCGAGCGGGGGATCACGATCCTCGCGAAGAACACCTCGGTCCGCTGGCACGGCACCAAGATCAACATCGTCGATACGCCGGGACACGGGGATTTCGGTGGCGAGGTCGAGCGCATCCTTCGCATGGTGGACGGCGTGCTGCTCGTCGTGGACGCGTTCGACGGTCCCATGCCGCAGACGCGCTTCGTGCTGCGCAAGGCGCTCGCGCTCGGTCGCACGCCGATCGTGGTCATCAACAAGATCGATCGCCCTGGCGCCGACCCGATGCGCGTGCATGACGAAGTGCTCGATCTCTTCATCGAGCTCGAGGCCGACGAAGCGCAGCTGGACGCGCCCGTCGTGTACGCGTCCGGCCGCGAAGGCGTCGCCACGCTCGATCTCGATCGGAAGCCGGTAGATCTGGCACCGCTGTTCGAGTCGATCGTGCAGCACGTGCCGGCGCCTCCGCAGGACGCGGCGAGCGCGTTCCAGATGTTGATCTCGACCATCGACTATTCGCCGTATCTCGGGCGACTGGGCATCGGTCGCATCGAGCGCGGCACCGTGCGCGTCGGCGACACCGTCGCGCTGCTGCCGATGCTGGCCGGCGACGAGATCGACCCGACCACCGGTGAGATCAAGGGCGTCGAGCGCGCGCGCGTCACCAAGCTGTACGCGTTCGAAGGGCTGGATCGCGCCGAAGTGATGTCGGCATCCGCGGGCGAGATCGTTGCCCTAGCCGGCCTTGAGAACGTGGAGATCGGTCTCACCATCACCGACCCCGAGCATCAGGAGCGTCTCGAGGGCATCGCGGTGGAGGAGCCGACGATCTCGGTGGACGTGCTCGTGAACAACGCGCCCTTCGCGGGGAAGGACGGCAAGTACGTCACCTCGCGGCAGGTCCGCGAGCGGCTGTACAAGGAACTCGAGCGCAACGTGGCGCTGCGCGTCGACGACACCGATTCCACGGACACCTGGACCGTGTCGGGCCGGGGCGAGCTGCACCTGTCGATTCTGATGGAGACGATGCGTCGCGAAGGCTACGAATTTCAGGTCTCCCGACCGCGCGTGATCACGAAGCAGGGAGCGAACGGCGAGCGCCTCGAGCCGTACGAGGAGCTCATGCTCGACGTGCCGGAGGAATTCCTCGGCGCGGTCATCGAGAAGCTGGGGCCGCGTCGCGGCGAGATGATCGACATGCGCAATCCCGGGCAGGGCATGGTGCGCATCATGTTCCGGATTCCGTCGCGCGGCCTGTTCGGCTACCGCTCCGAGTTTCTCACGGACACGCGCGGCACGGGCATCATTCATCACCGCTTTCTGGAATACGGCCCATGGGCCGGTCCGCTCGCCGGGCGCACGCGCGGGACGCTGGTGTCGATGGAGAACGGCGTCGTGGTCGCGTTCGCGCTGTTCACCCTGCAGGAGCGCTCGACGTTGTTCGTCGCGCCGGGCGATGCCGTCTATGAAGGGATGATCGTGGGCGAGAACGCGCGTCCCGGTGACATGGACGTGAACCCGACGCGCGAGAAGAAGCTCACGAACATGCGCTCGAAATCGTCGGACGAGAACATCCAGCTGGAGCCGCCGCGGGAGTTGACGCTGGAAGCGGCGCTCGAGTATATCGAGGACGACGAGCTGATCGAGGTGACGCCGAAATCCATTCGCTTGCGCAAGCGATTCCTCGCGGCCTCGCAGCGCAAGCGTCTGTCACGCGAAGCCAAGCGGGAGCGCGAGCAAGCGTCCGTGTGACGCGACGTCCAGTGCACGCTGGACGCTGGGTTTGGGCGCAGTAGCTTCACTGTCCTCATCCACCAGAAGCACCTCCAGGAGATCCGAGCAATGTCGGAGCGGTTCGTGTCGTCGGGCACCGCGCACATGTGGTCGCGCTGGTCGCTGGCCCCCCGGAGCAGTGATGACGACCCGGAAGACGAAGACATCGACGACGACGAGTTGGATGACGACGATGAGGACGACGATGTCGATTTCGATGACGACGATCTCGACGACGACGACCTCGACGACGACGACCTCGATGCGGATGACGAGGACGACGACGATGACGACGCCGACGAGGATGACGACGACTTCGACGACGAGCTGATCGATCTCGACGACGAGTACGATGAGACCGGCGAGGACGACGACGACAAGCCGCCGCGCGGTCGCTACGACGATTAACGGCTCAAAAAGACCCCTTGAAGTGAGGTCGCGGATTGATATCTTCCGCGTCCCGAAAAAACGGGGCTGTTTGAAAATCGAATGAGTGACGTGCGATGGCTCTTGTTGATCTGCTCGCTCTCGTGGGCGGGCAGGGAAAGATCTAGAACACGAAAGTGATATCCGGACTCGATTGGATCGAGTTCGAGACAGTCGGGTTCGGTTCGAGCTGATGAAACTCTATTGGAGAGTTTGATCCTGGCTCAGGACGAACGCTGGCGGCGTGCTTAACACATGCAAGTCGAGGGGGGGTAGCAATACCTCACCGGCGAACGGGTGCGTAACACGTGAGCAACCTACCGATTTG
>DATFHG010000152.1:0-13610 GCA_035248725.1 Gemmatimonadaceae bacterium
CGGGGCGTTCCGTCAGGCTTGGACCGATCGTACTCGATCTCGCCTTCGTATCCGACCACCTCGCGAATCAGCTCGGCCAGCTCTCCGATCGAGAGATCCTCGCCGCAGCCCACGTTCACGAGATCGGGAACGCGCTCCTGATTCATCAGGAACACGCACGCCGACGCAAGGTCGTCCACGTGCAGGAACTCGCGCCGCGGCGTTCCGCTCCCCCACACCACCACCTTCGGAGTGCCCGCCACCCTGGCCTCGTGAAACTTCCGCATCAACGCCGGCAGCACATGGCTCGTCTGCAGATCGAAGTTGTCGCCCGGGCCGTACAGATTCGTCGGCATCACGCTGTGAAAGTGCGTGCCGTACTGCCGGTTGTAGGCGCGGCACATCTCCAGCCCCGCGATTTTCGCGACGGCGTACGCCTGGTTGGTCGGCTCCAGGTGGCCGGACAGGAGGTATTCCTCCTTGATCGGCTGCGGGGCCAGCTTCGGGTAGATGCAGCTGCTGCCGAGAAAGAGAAGTCGTTTCACACCGGTGTGGTACGCGGCGTCGATGACGTTGGTCTGGATCGCGAGGTTGCTGCGGATGAAGTCCGCGGGGTACGTGTCGTTCGCGAGAATGCCGCCCACCTTCGCCGCCGCGAGGAAGACGTGATCGGGGCGCTGCGTCTCGAAGAAGCGCCGGACGGCGCCGCCGTCCTCCAGATCGAGATCGGCCCGCGCGCGGACGAGAAGATTCGGGTATCCCAGCTGCTCGAGCGCGCGCACCAGCGCCGAGCCCACGAGCCCGCGATGGCCCGCCACGAAGATGCGATCCGTCAGCTTCATCGCCGTGCGCGCGCCGTCGGGCGCTCCTGGGTGATGCCGCGATGCGGCGCGTGGTCATTCGCGAACGCCTCGCGCGCGGCGAGGTCCAGATCGTGCGCGACCATGAGGTCCACGAGACCCCGGAAGCTCAGTGTCGGCTGCCAGCCCAGGGTCGCCCGCGTCTTGCTCGCATCGCCCAGCAGATAATCCACTTCCGCGGGCCGATAGTAGCGGGGGTCGATCTCCACGTGCTCCTCCCACTCGAGACCGGCGCTCGAGAAAGCGGCCTCCACGAATTCGCGCACGCTGTGCGCCTCCCCCGTGGCGACGACGAAATCATCGGGCTCGTCGTGCTGCAGCATGCGCCACATCGCTTCCACGTAGTCACCGGCAAAGCCCCAGTCCCGCTTCGCGTCGAGGTTGCCGAGATACAGCTTGTCCTGCAGGCCGTGTTTGATGCGGCCGACCGCGCGCGTGATCTTCCGCGTCACGAACGTCTCACCCCGGCGCGGCGATTCGTGGTTGAACAGGATGCCGTTCGCGATGAACATGCCGTACGACTCGCGGTAGTTCACTGCGAACCAGTGCGCCGCAACCTTCGCGACCGCGTACGGGCTGCGCGGATGAAAGGGCGTGCGCTCGCTCTGCGGTGGCGCCGCGGCGCCGAACATCTCGGACGATCCTGCCTGATATGTGCGCACCGTCTTTCCCGTGCGATTGCCGTAATCCCGCACGGCTTCGAACAGCCGCAGCGCGCCCACCCCGACGACGTCCGCCGTGTACTCCGGCTGGTCGAACGACACGCGCACGTGCGACTGCGCGCCGAGGTGATATACCTCGTCGGGCTCGACCAGCTCGAGAATCCGACGCAGCCCGGACGCATCGGCCAGATCGCCATAGTGCAGCGTCAACCGCAGCCCCGGCTCGTGCGGGTCGTGATAGATGCCTTCCAGCCTGCTGGTGTTGAACGTGGAGGACCGGCGCACGATGCCGTGCACTTCGTATCCCTTCGACAGCAGGAGCTCCGCCAGGTACGAACCGTCCTGGCCGGTGATCCCGGTAAGCAACGCGCGCTTGGTCATGGCTGCATGTGGAGGAGAATTGCGGACAGGCTACCGCCCATTTGTCTCGGTCCGCCGTTTTTCAGCGCGCGAGACAACGATGGAGGGATGTGGGCCTCGGCAAAACCTCCGCAGCATGTCGGCGCGGTGTCTCGTCGAGTATGTGGAACTGCGATCTCAGGCGGCGCGAACCCGAAAGCCCGCGGACGCCAGCTTCACCAACGCTCTCACGCGCTCGCGTTCCCGCCGGTCGAACAGCGGCACGCGCAGCGCCTCTGCATCCAGATGGACCACCCCGTTCGCATCCATGCGCGCGCGCACCTCGTCGATCACTGCCTGCGGTACGCGCAACGGCCGGTCGCCGAACTGCACCACACTGTGCACTCCGCGCGTGCTGCGAACGCTGCGAATGTCCCGTCCTTCCCCGTGCCCGATGAACACGTACCTGGGAAACAGCGGCCCCAGTCGCTCATCGCCCGAACGCACGCGCGGCGAGATCACGGCAAATCCCTGATTCCGCAGATTGGCCTCGCACCAGGCTTCGCACCGCGCTTTGGTGTACACCAGCTTCCATTCGAGATCCAATTGCATGACCGGTCCGGCGGCCCTGGGGGCGGGGGTAGGGTCACATAACGTAGTGCTGGGTACGCGGCGACTCAAGGCCAAGCCGGACAATCTCTTAGCCTTATCTCAGGGCCCCCGGACCAACCTCAGAAAAGGCGGTCGAACGTCTGCTGCAGCGTCAGGTTCGTGCCCCGCTCGAACCCGAATCCGTGGTCCAGGCCCACCGACCAACCCAGCGGCCGATCGCGCACAATGCGCGTGGTGCGCACGCGCAGCTCCGCGAAGCCCGACACCCGGCCGTTCCAGGTGCCCCCCTCCCAGTTCTGCACGCTGCGCCGTACCGATCCTTCCACGCCAAACGACCGGCTCTCCTGGACGGATTCGTAGGAGACAGTCGTTCCGCCGCCGCCGAACACCGCCGAGCTCCCCAGCAGCTGCCCGCGGTTCGTATGCCCTTCGGTGATCGCGGTGTGGATGTACATCGAAGCCTGGGGGCGCACCCGCTGCAGGTGCGAGATGCGACCGTTTGCCGTCTCGACGGTCACCGCCCGCACCGCCCCCTGGGCGTTCCGCCATGCGCGGCGCAATCCCACCACGTACGCGCTCTCGTGATCGGGCTCGCCGAACAAATCCACCACGGTGACGTTGTGATCGTCGCGAAGCAGCTCGCCATAGACCTCGATACCGGCCCTCGGCGGCGCGATGCGGACGAACACGCTCGCCAGCTGGTTGGTCTCCGGCGCGTTCGCGCGCACGCTGTTCTTGAAGATGGCCCCGAACGGCTCGAGCGCGGTCTCCATGGAGGCGCTCTCGCTCGTCCAGCGCTGCTGCATCACTCGCGTGCCCCCGATCTCCACGCCGGGCAAGCCGGCGGGCTGGAACGTGGCGACGACCGCCGGGAGCGCGCGCGACCGACGGCCGGGAGCCAGCTGAGCAAATCCTGAGGATTCCAGTCTCCCCAGCGACCAGTTGAGAGAGCCGCGACCGATTCCCAGCGGCAGCGCGGTCACCTGCACGAAGGCGCGCGGATATCCCGGCGCTTCCACGCCCATCACGAGTGGATAGAAGTTCGCCGGACCCCAGTGCTGCGACGCCGTGCTGAAGCCGGCGCTCAGGGGTCCGGCTTCGGCCGTGACGAACGACTCGCCCGGATCCAGTCGCGCGAGCGTGTTCGGCCCGAAGCGATACGGCAGGTCGATGTACGGGCCGGTGAACGTGAACGGTTGCCGAAAGTCGTTCGCGGTCAGGGGCCGGTCCGAGAGCGGCGTGTACGGGCGGTTCTGCGTGGCAAATGCGATCGGTCGCAGTGCGACGTGCAGCACGCTGTAGTGCGCCTCGAGACCACCGGCCACCGCCGCCGTCATGCCGCGCCCCTGCCACACCGCGCCATCGCGATCGAACCGCGGCCGGGTGGAGTTGAACCACACCGAGCCCGCCACCGGCGTCCACATCAGCATGCGCGTCGCCGCCGTGTCCACCGCGGCGAAGAGCCGCGCGCGCGTCTTCGCGTCGAACGGCCGGATCGTCGTGGAGGCGTCCGCGCCGTCCGCCAGCGCGAGCAGCAGTAGCGTGTGCTCCGTGGGGCTCTCGGTCGTGACGTCTCCGCGCGAAAGCGATCGCAGCGGCTCGGCGCCCGGCATCGGCATCTGCGCGAGGGGCGCGGCGCTGCACACCAGCAGCAGCGCGCCGGCGGCCGCGCAGGCTTCACGGATGGTCGCCGTCATCACCGAGACGTTCACCCGAGCGCGATGAGATCGCGCAGATACTTGCCGTAGGGGCTGTTGCCGAGCGGCTTCGCCAGGCGCAGCAGCTGCTCGTCATCGATGTAGCGCAGCCGCCACGCAATCTCTTCCGGGCACGCGATCTTGAGTCCCTGTCGCTTCTCGATGGTCTGGATGAAGCTCGACGCATCCAGCAGCGATTCCTGCGTGCCGGTGTCGAGCCACGCGGTGCCGCGCCCCATGAGCTCCACCGTCAGACGGCCGCGCCGCAGATACTCGCGGTTCACGTCCGTGATCTCGTACTCGCCGCGCGCCGATGGCGCGATGTTGCGGGCGATGTCCACGACATCGGCGTCGTAGAAATACAGCCCGGTCACTGCCCAGTTCGAGCGCGGCTGCGACGGCTTCTCGACGATGTCGACCACTCGGCCGGTGGACTCGATCTCCACGACTCCATATCGCTCCGGATCGCTCACCCGGTAGCCGAACACCGTCGCCCCCTCGCGATTCTCGTCCGCGCGCCGCAGCTGCTGCACGAGCTCACTGCCGTAGAAGATGTTATCGCCGAGAATGAGCGCGGAGGGATCGCGTTGCACGAAGCGCGCGCCGATCACGAACGCCTGCGCCAGACCGTTCGGTGTCGGCTGCTCGGCGTACTGGAACGACATGCCCCACTGCGCGCCGTCGCCCAGCAGCTCGCGAAAGCGCGGCAGATCCGCGGGGGTCGAGATCACCAGCATCTCGCGAATCCCGGCGAGCATGAGCGTGGTGAGCGGATAGTAGATGAGCGGCTTGTCGTACACCGGCAGCAGCTGCTTGCTGACGACCGCGGTCACCGGATAGAGCCGGGTTCCCGCACCGCCGGCCAGAATGATGCCCTTGCGCGCCATCAGACCGCGACGCCCTTGCCCAACCGCTCCAGACGATACGCGCCGCTCTGCACGTGCTCCCACCAGGACCGGTTGGAGAGATACCACGCGACGGTCTTTCGCAGGCCGGTGTCGAACGTCTCCTGCGCACGCCATCCCAGCTCGCGCTCGATCTTCGAGCAGTCGATGGCGTATCGCAGATCGTGGCCCGGGCGGTCGGCCACGAATTCGATGAGTGTCTCGCGCGGCGCGGCGCTGGCGTTCGGCGCCAGCTCGTCGAGCACGCGGCAGATCGCGCGCACGACGTCGATGTTCCTGCGCTCGCTGCGCCCGCCGATCGCGTACGTCTCTCCCGGCCGTCCCGCCTCGAACACGCGGATGAGCGCGCGCGCATGATCGTCCACGTACAGCCAGTCACGCACGTTCTCCCCGCGCCCGTACACGGGGAGGCTCTGGCCGGCGAGCGCACGCAGGATGGTGAGGGGAATGAGCTTCTCGGGAAACTGGCAGGGACCGTAGTTGTTGGAACAGTTCGTCGTGATGGTGGGAAGGCCGAACGTGTGATGCCAGGCGCGCGCGAGGTGATCCGAGCCCGCCTTGCTGGCGGAGTACGGCGAATTCGGTGCGTAGGGCGTGCGTTCGTCGAACGCTCCGGTCGCGCCCAGCGATCCGAAGACCTCGTCCGTGGAGACGTGGATGAAGCGAAACGCCGTGCGCTCGTCCGGGCTCAGGGAGGCGTGGTAGCGCCGCGCCGCCTGCAGCAGGGTGAAGGTGCCGACGACGTTCGTCTGGATGAATTCTCCCGGGCCGTCGATCGAGCGGTCCACGTGCGATTCGGCGGCGAGGTGGATCACCCCGCGCGGCCGGTGCCGGTCGAAGATGTCCTGCATGCGCGCGGCGTCGCAGATATCGGCGTGCTCGAACGCATAGCGCGGATCGTTCTCCACCTCCGCCAGGGATTCGGGATTTCCGGCGTACGTCAGCTTGTCGACGTTGACGACGGAGTAGGCGGTATCCCGCACCAGCGCGCGGACCAGCGCCGAGCCGATGAAGCCCGCGCCGCCGGTGACGAGAAGCGTATGCACGTGCATGAAGCTAAAGGCGGCTTACCGCACCGGCGACGATGGCGCGCGCCTGCGGCCACCGCCCGCGCGCGACGTACATGGCCATGCGCGCAACGCGGGTCGGATAGAACCACAACCGGAACACCGTGCGCTGCCAGCCATTGAAGTGCGCGCGGACGATGCGCCGGCGGTTCCGGTCCCGGTGCAGGATCTGGAACGGAGTGGCGTCCGTATGCGTGCGCATCGGTTCGCGGTGCAACAGCCGCGCGGCGGGCTGGTAGTACAGGCGATACCCCGCGCGGCGCAGCCGCAGCGACAGCTCCACGTCCTCGCAATAGATGAAGAAGTCCTCGCGAAAGCCGCCCATCTCACGCGCCACGCCCGCGGGCATCAGGAAGCAGCACCCCGTCGCGAACGTGATCTCGTCCAGGCGCGGCGCCTCCGTGGCATCATCCGGCTTCATCTCCTGGCGGTGCGTGCCCATCGCGCGCATCGCCGAGTAGTCCCCGCCCGCGTACCAGATGCGGCCGGGATCATCGAAGTACAGGATCTTCGGCGACAGTGCGCCCAGCCGCTCGGCGGCGCGCGACGAGTCCACCAGCACCCGAACGCACGCGGCGTCGAGGATGGTGTCGTTGTTCACCACGAGGAGAAAATCGGCACCGCGCTCGAGCGCGTACGCGATACCGCGATTGTTCCCGCCGGTATATCCTATGTTCGCGCCGGTGTTGAGGTATTCGATCGTGGGATAGCGCGCCCGCAGGCGATCACCCGACCCGTCGAACGACGCGTTGTCCACCAGCAACGGCGTCAGGTTCGGATAGTCCTGCGCCAGCAGGGAGTCCAGACAGGCTGCGGTAACCTCCTCCGCACCTCCGTGTGTGAGAACGATCGCCCAGACCGCAGGAGATGGCATCGCAGAAATGAAACGTGCGGTTCAAGCCCCGACCAGCGCGGCGAGCGCCCCTCGCTGGCGACGACTGCACGTCTGCATCTTCGCGTTTGCGCTGCCGCTCGGAGCGCAGGCGCCGGGGTCGCCGGGATCGCCGTGGTCGCCGGGGTCGCTCGCCGCGGACCGCGCACGGCTGGCCGAGATCACGGGCGACACCACGCTGCTGCGGCCCGCGCAGGATCCACGCGTGGCGACGCTCTTCCCGTGGCTGCCCCTCGCGCAGCGGATCGATCTCGCCGTCGTGCGGCCGGAGGTCCGCGTCACCTGGAATTCGGACCTGCCGTATTCCCTCAACGACGGCGCGATGTGGGCGGGTCGCGGATGGAACACGAGCGTGAGCGCGGGGCTGTCGCTGCGCGAGAGCTACCGCGGTGCCCAGGTGGATCTGCGCGTCGCGCCGGCACTCACCTACAGCGAGAATCTGCCCTTTCAGATAATTCCCTACCCGAACGCGGATTACCCCAACCGCGACCGCTCCACGTACGCGAACCCGTTGCATCCGCCGATCGCGTCCATCGACATGCCCATGCGATTCGGGGACGCGTACCTGCTGCGCCTCGACCCCGGCCGCACCGCGCTCACCGTGCGATATCGCGGCGCCAGCGCCGGCATCGCGACGGACAACGAATGGTGGGGCCCGGGCATCCGCAACGCGCTCATCATGAGCAACAATGCGCCGGGCGTCCCGCGCATGTTCATCGGCACCGCGACGCCGCTGCACACGCGCGCGGGTCTCGTCGAAGCCCGGCTGCTCGCCGGACAGCTCACGCAGTCCCGTTTCTTTTCGGAGGCCTCCACCGAGAACCGCACGCTCAGCGCACTCCTGGCCACGCTTCGGCCCGCGTTCGACACGAACGTCACCTTCGGCCTCGCGCGGTCGGTGTACACCCCCATCGGGCAGTACAACTCCGAGTTCACCGCGATGATCGCGCACGCGGCCGATGCCTTCTGGCGCTGGGAACAGATCGCACCGCCCGGCGCCGTCGACGCGAATGGCAATCCGCAGCAGCGCTCGGACCAGGTGGCGTCGCTGTTCTTTCGCTGGGTCTTTCCGACCGCGGGATTCGAGCTCTATGGCGAGTGGGCTCGCATGGATCTCCCCATCTCGGCGATGGAGATGCTGGTGTCGCCCACCAACTCGGGCGGATACACCATGGGCTTCCAGTACGCGCGGCCGCGCGCACACGGATCGTACCTGCGGCTCCAGGGTGAGCTCACGAACCTCGAGCAGACGCTGGTGTTCCCCAACCGCCCGCCGCCGGACTTCTATACGGGGCGTGCCTCCCCGCAGGGATACACGCAGCGCGGCCAGGTGATCGGCGCGGGCATCGGTCCCGGCGCGTCATCGCAGTGGGTCGCCACTGATTGGCTGGCCCGGCGCTGGCAGGCCGGCGCGTTCGTCGGACGCATCCGCTGGGAGAACGACGCGCTGTACCGGCAGGTGGCGCCCACCTTCTTTCGCCACGACGTATCCATCCTGTCCGGCGTGCGCGGCGGCTGGCGCTCCGCGGTATCCGACTTCACGGCGGAGCTCACCGTGGCCCGGCGGCTGAACTACCTCTTCCAGAACGGCTTCGCGAACCCCGGCGGCTATCGCGACGTCGACGTCCAGAACATCACGCTCGCTCTGGTCGCCACGCCGCGCTGACCGCCCGCGCCGGCGCGCGCCGCTCCTCCGCCGTGAGCACGCCCAGCCACACGATCAGCAGCCATGCCGGCACGGCCGCGATGGCGAGCACGATGCGCACGTTCGAGTGCACGAACATCCCGGCGGCCAGCACCGGCACCGTCACCGCGAGCCAGCCCAGGCACCGCTTCACCGGCGCGCGCGCGTGCGGCAGCAGCGCGGGACAGGTGAGGAGCAACACGATCGCGTCCACGACGGCGCGCACCGACCACGCGATGGCCGCGCCGAGAATCCCGAATCGCGGCAGCAGGAACCACAGCAGCAGCGCATAGAACGGCAGCTCCGCCGCGTGGTACTTGCCCGTGATGTCGGGGCGGCCCAGCGCCTGGATGAGCACGAGGCCCGCCTGCCCCAGCGTGTTGACGAACACCGCGATCGCCAGCACCTGCAGCACCGCGCCGCTGCGGAGAACGAAGTTCGCGCCCAGCCAGACGCGCAGAATCTCCGGCGCGAGCAGCACGAGGATGGCAACCGGCAGCAGCAGCCCGGCGAACGTGATTCTCAGCAGGCGGTCGAACAGCATCGACGTGCGCTCCGGATCGCGCGCGCCGGTGGTCGCCATGGCGGGAAAGAACACCGGATGCAGCGCCGCGGTGAACAGCCACATCTTGATGACCAGCTCGTTCGGCGCCGCGTAGTACGTGAGCACGCTCACCGTGAGCACCGCGCCCACCACGAAACGGTCGAGGGTGTTCATCAGCGGGCTGATGATGTTCGAGACGGTCATCCAGCCGCCGAAGGCGAGCAGCGGGCGCACCGCCGCGCGATTCCAGCGGGCCGGTGCGTCGCGGAATCCCGCGACCAGCCGCGTCACGATGATCAGATGCGCCAGGAACAGCGCCACGCGCCCCACAGTGAGGATCGCGCACGCCGGGACGAGACTGCGCGAGAAGGGGAGCGCGAGCAGCGGTCCCAGGAACGTCACCAGGCCGTGCGGCAGCCGGAGCGCGTTCACCGCGCCGAACATCTGGCGTGCTTCCAGCGATCCGCGCAGTGCCGCGGTGGCTCCCACGAACGGAATCGCCACGGCGAGGACGCGAAACGAGGTGATGGTCTCCGCGCGCAACGCCTGCGGCACGTTCAGCACGCGCTCCGTGAGCCACGGCGCGATGCCGTACAGCACCGCGAAGCCGAGCACGCCGATCGGAATGAGCGTCGCGAGCGCGGTCCAGATCACGACGGCGATCTCCTCGTCCTCGCGCACGTCGGCGCCCAATCGCGCGGCGACGCCGTGCGTCACCGCCCGTCCGATGCCGAGATCGAACAGACTGAAGTAGCCCAGCGCGGTCCACGCCAGCGCCAGCACGCCGAAGCGCGCGTCCCCGAGCGTCCGCACGAGGATCGGAACCGCCACCAGCGCCGCAAGCGCGGGGAGCGCCGACCCGCCGAGATTCAACAGCACGTTGCGCGCGAGCAGCCGACCGCGCGTGAGCCGGTGCACCCCGTGCTCGGCGCTCACCGGTTCACCGAGATGACGACGAACGACAGCGTGCCGTCGATGGTGCTCATGGGCACCGTCTGGCGGTTGATGAACGTGCGCGAATCGCCCGGCAGGCGGACCGTGAACTGCGCGTCGATGTTGCCGTACTCGAGCACCGGTGGATCGATCCACCCGAAGCGGCCGTCGCTGGACATCGTGTGCACATCTTCGGACAGGCGGCCACCACCCAGCCGTTCCATCGTGACGGTGGCGGCGCCGATGACGGCATCGTTGGACGCGTCATGCACCTCACCGATCATGATGAGATACGGGTCCACCACCCATCGGCCCAGGTAGGTGCCGTCGCCTCGCACGGACGTGACACGCAGCCTGACGTTCGGCACCGCGTAGGCGGATGCGGGCGGCGGTGGGGTGACGGTGAGCGTACCGCGCGCCGTGCCGTTGGCCCCGGCCACGCCCTCGAACGTGAAGAATCCGTCCGCGCCCGTCGTCGCGCGCAGCGTGTCGTCGAACACGTCCACCCCGGAGTCGGCGACGAACTCCACGTGTACGCCGGCGACAGCCGCGCCGGTCTTGTGCTCGATGAACTGCCCGGTCGCATTCACCCGCGGCTCCGTCGTGCACGTCGGCGTCCCCGCGCACTCGCTGCAGCCCGTCGACATGGCCCACGTCGCCATTCCGAGCGCGAGGACCATCACGCCACGCGCCGTCACGCCTCCCTCTCCTGCAGCGCCGCCGCGATCTGCGCCCGCATCCCGTCACGAAAATGTTCGGGCGAGAACCGCCGCGCGTTCGCTAGCAGCGCCGCCGAGTCCCAGTCGCGCGCGAGACACCGCTCGATGGCTCCCGCGACGGCGTCCACGGTCTGCTCGTGGAAAAACACCGCCGTCGATCCATCGACGAGCGTCTCCGTGACGCCGCCGCGTCCGAAAGCCACCACGGGCGTGCCGTGCGCGTTGGCCTCCACCGGAGCGATGCCGAAATCCTCCTCAGCGCAGAACACGAAGGCCGCGCATGTGCCGAGCAGTCGCGCCGCCTCCATCTCGGACACGCTGCCGACGAGCTCCACGTGCCGGCTGCCAGCCGCGAGCGCGGCGAGCCGCTCACGCTCGGGCCCGTCTCCCGCGACCACGAGACGCATCTGCAATCGTTCCGCGGCGCGGATCGCGAGATCGATGCGCTTGTACGGCACCAGCCGCCCGATCGTGAGCAGGAAACGCTCGCGCGGCCGGCCGGACGTTGCCGCGCCGCCGGACTCCTTCGCCGCGACTGGCGGATGGACGACGGCGCTGCGCCGTCCATATGAGCGGCGCACCCGTTCCGCCACGTGTTGCGACAGGCTCACGAAGCGATGAACACCACGCGCCGCCACCCGGTCCGCGGCGCGAAGAATGGGGCGCGCCAGGCGCAGCGCATTTGCCTCCACGGGTCCGGCGAGGTTCGAATGCGCTTCGTGCAGATCGTAGAGGTACCGCGGCGGCGTCAGGCAATAGCACAGGTGCGTCGCGCGGCCGCGCGCGCGGATGGACTTCTCGAATGCGTGGGAGATGGAGATGATCAGGTCGTAGGCGCTGGTGTCGTACGTGGCGAACGCCAGAGGATGCAGCGGGAGAAACCAGCGGTGCCTGGCGCGCGATCCCGGCAGCATTCCCACCCAGCTCTCTCGCGTGCGCGCGACCAGCGGGTGGGCACGCCGCAGCTCGGGTGTCACGATGCCCGCCAGGATGTCGGCGTGCGGCATCATCGCGACGAGCTGCTCCAGCACGCGCTCCGCGCCCGCCCACGTGTACAACCACTCGTGCACGAGCAGCACGCGCATGCGCCGCAGCTCTTCGACGCCGTCGGTCGGGGCGGCGTCGTTGCGGGGGCGGCGTTCAGCGAGCGTCGTCACGGCTGCAAGCTACCATCGCGACGCGACACTCAGCCACACGAAGACAGCTCGAACACCCGCACGCGAGCCCAGGCCGCGGGCCGCTCGTCGGCGATGCGGTGCAGCGCGCAGCGTGCCCGCACCATCGCGAGGAACCGTTCATTGTCGTCCTGTTCCCGCCGGAACAGGTCGCTGTCGTTACGGTCGAGGAGCACGATGGACATGGGGCCAAGACGGCGGCTGAAGTCGACGACGGAGCTCGAGTCCAGCTGATACCGGAGATACAGCCGCCGGGGTCCGTAGGACGGGCTGAGATACTTCAGGGTCTCATTCGTGTTCGTGATGACCGGCATGTCAGCGCGCGTATGCTGGTAGATCGAGCGGACCAGCGCGAGCGACGTCCCCTCCTGCCGGTGCGCGATCGCATGTACGCCCGCGCACATGGCGATCACGGTTGCGGCACCGGCAACGGCGATGCGGGCGCGGGCCACCTCGCTCACGCGCGCCGCCTGCATCCAGCGCGGCCACACATCCGCTGCCATCAACACGAGCAGCGGGAGCGCCGGGATCATGAAGCGCGAACCGAGAATGACCCCCTTGGCCAGGCCGTTCTCGCGCACCGAGTCATATCCATAGAAGAGGAACACGGCGACGTACAACGCCACCGCCGTCACGACGGCGCCGCGCCAGGCGCCGCGATAGAAAAACGGCAGCAACGCGCCGAGCGGGAACATGCCGAGCAGCACGACGGCGTACACGGGCACCGTGTGCCAAAGGTGCACGATCGAAAATCCGTAGCCTGAGCTGCGCACGTACAGCGGCGAACCGAAGAGCCATTGCGACAGCACGAGGCGCAGGAGCGCGCCGGCGACACCGGCCAGCACCGCCGGCACCCACCGTCCGCTGCGCCACGCCGACGCGATCAGCGGCGGCAGCAACAAGAGCACCAGCGTCTCGCGGAACACGAGCGACGCACCCGCGAGAAACGCGGCGGCGGCGGTGAGCGAGGTGCGGCCGTTCCGTTCGCCGCGCCACAGGAGCCACAGCGCTACAGCCACGATCGCCCCGCTCGGGACGTCGCTCATGGCGATGCGCCCGAAGAACGCGGCGCCGAAGAATCCCGGAATGCACAGCGCGAAGGCGGGCGATCGCCCCTCGTCGCGCAGCATGCGCGCCGTCGCGAGCGTCATGACGACCAGCGCGACCACCGAGAGCAGCGCCGCCGCACGCCAGCCGCCGGCCCACACGAACGGTGTCTGGAGCAACGCGGTACCGGGCGGATAGTCGCTGATGGTGCGCAGGTGCGTGGCCGGAAACACCACGCCCGCGCCATCCACGGCCAGCCCGCCATGTGCAAACGCCACGGCCTGCGAGGCGTAGCGCTCTTCGTCCACCACGAGGAACGCGCGCGGTGGCAGCAGCGCGAACCCCGCGACGAATACGCCGAGCGCGGCATACACCCACCGCATCGACAGCGGGCGCGCCATCACGAATCAGGCGAGGGCGAGATCGATCGCACCGGCGGTGATGTCGGCGCAACGGTCCCAGCTGAAGGCGTGCGCGCGCGCGCGCCCTCGCGCG
>DATFHG010000153.1:0-28232 GCA_035248725.1 Gemmatimonadaceae bacterium
GCAGCGGAGCGAGCTGCGTGATCACCGTCCCCGCGGTCGGGCTGACATAGCTGAGCGACACGAGGTACAGCACGTAGTTCGTCACCAACCCGAGGGTGGCGGCGAGGAGGAGCACGACGCAGCGTCGCACCAGTACCGCGCGGCGCGCCGGCAGCCGTCGTTTGACCATGAGCATGCCACCGAGCACGACCGCCGATACGGCGAATCGATACCAGGTGAGTGTGTACGGGTCGAGATGGCGCGACGCGATGCGCAGGGTGATCGGCAACACGCTCCACGCGACCACCGTGATGAGCGCCAGCCAGATCCCCCGCACTGTTCGAGCGGGCGTGCTTTCGCTCATCATGGTTGTATGACGCATGAATGGAAACGCGTCAAGCCGCCCGTCGAGACCGGCCTGCGCGGCCGGGACGCTTGCCGTCGCCTTCGCGGTCATGTCAAATACGGTATGGCGGCGGCGACGCAGGGAATGGCGCTGGAGACCTCATTCGCCCGCTGATCGCCGTTCTCGTGGTGCTCGCCGGCTGCAGCGCGCCGACGCCCGGGACATTCGTACCGCGCGACGTCGACACCGCGCTGACGAACGCCATCCGCCGTGGCCCGGGCGCGCTCGTGAGTCTCGATTCCGTTGGTCCCGCGGACTGGCGATTCCTCTTCGTGTTCGGGCCGGGTACCACGGTGGACGCCATCCGGCGATGCGTCGGCGAATCACACGGCTTCGAGACGTTCGCGCTCGATCGCCGCGACGACGTCGACGTGCTGATCTTCGAGGGCCCGAAGGGCGATCTTTCCAGCATCGAGGTCTCACGCGCAGCCGCGCCCTTCGGGGAAGACGCGTTGACGCGCCGGTATCCTCGTGGCGGAGCGCATTTCGCCGTGCGTGCGGGGCGCACGGCGCCGCACGAGCTCGCGGCCGCCGACACCGTGAACGCACCGCGCTGCATCTGACGTTCGCGGGCGCGCGCGTCGGCAAATGACACACGCGGCACTCACGGACTGACACTGCGGGGGGACAGGGCGCTCGCTTCAGCCCTTCATCGGGGACTCAGGCCAGGGCACGCCAGCTGCCTTGCGTCCCCCATGCGACACATCCTCACAGCATCTCTGCTTCTCGCGATCGGCTGCGCCGACGTCACCGCAGCGGATACCGCTCCCGTCACCGTCATGCTGTCGCCCAGGTCCGTGAGCGCCGCGTGCGTCGTCGCGGATCCCGAGCCCGCGTCGGTGCGACAGGATCAGGGCATTGCGTTCGTGAACAACTCCACCGTGCAGATCACGATCGTTCTCGTGGAGGACGACAAACCCCTCACCACAGTGCCAGCGGGCGGCACGTCCGGCGCGATCAAGTTCCGCACGGAGGGCATCTACCAGTACTACAGCCTCGGCTGCGGCGACGCGCTCAGCGAGCGGCACACGCTCGCGGTCACCGTCAACTGACAGGAACGCAGATCTCCGTGCGCAGCTGCTCGGGAGGCACTTCCCCGGGCATGTTGAGGTACAGCTCGTAGCTCAGGCCATCGATGCGCTTTCCGCTGGCGGGCAGCCACTCTCCCAGCAGGCGCTGCCACACGTCGCCAAGCCTCTCGTACGGACCGACGTGCAGCGTACACGCGTACCGTCCTGCCGGCAGTCGTTGCTCGGTGAGCGATGTCGGGATCGTGGCGCTCTCCGGCACGACGATTCCCGCGTCCGACCGCAGCTGCTCTGCCGGCGTCGACTCCGGGTCGTCGTGGTAGATGGCGAGCATTCGTGCGCCCTTCAGCTGGAACAGTCCTTCCTGCCGGGCGATGTGGCCGAGCCGCTCGAACGCCTGGTTGATCTGCATATACGGACCGATGTGTCGGACACTCGCCACGCGCAGCGCCGGTTTCTGTTTGATCTCGACGTCCATAGGAATGTCCGAATGTCGTGGGGTGAACGCGGACGCGCCGGCCACGTCTCCGTAGTGCACGCCGCAGGCGGCCGCGAGATGGAAGCGCGCGTTCTCGAGCTCGCGAAACGCGCTCGGTGGGCTTGCATACGCCGCGCGGAATGCGCGGGTGAAGGCCTCGTGGGTCTCGTAGCCGGCGCCAAATGCGATCTCCGTCACGCTCGCGTTCGTATGCAGCAGGCGCCACGCAGCTCGCTCGAAGCGCAGCCGGCGCAGGAGCTCGACCGGCGTCTCACCGACCATGCCGCGAAAGACACGGTGAAAATGAAAGGGTGACAGACACGCGGTGCGCGCGAGGACCTCGAGGTCCAGCGCGCCATCCAGGTGTTCGACGATCTGCTCGATCGTGCGACGCACCGCGTCGGCGTAGAATGAGCGCGTTTGTGGCTTCACGCCCGCGAATCTAGGGCGGCGAGCGTCGCGCGCTTGATCCGGCTTGCGATCTTCTAGAGACGCTTCAGCGACTCTTTGGGCGCGCTCTCGATCTTCTGCGCCGCACTGCCCTCGGTGAGCAGACGAGTCACATAGCGCTGGTTCTCCGAGATGCGCTCCACCTCGACGGCGATCGCATCCACGGACTGCCGCAGCTCGGTGATGCCGGGAAACAGCGCGTCCGCGGCGCGCGCGAAGCGTCGCTTCGCAGACACCCACACGATGCGCCAGCCGATCACGGCCAGAAGCAGCAGGATGGCGCCCTCGGCAATCATCATCGTCTCGTACTTCGAGCGAATGAGCGCTTCGTTGCCGCCGAACATGAACGGCGGAATGTGGATCTGCGGGTTCACGCGGACGTCGGGTGACACCACAGGTGCGACATCACTGTTGTCTTCGTCCGCCCCCACGCCGTTGGCGCGAGCCTGCGCGATGGCGTCTTCCGTCTTGTCCAGCTCCGCTTCGATACTGCGGCTCTTGGTACCCAGCTCGTTGATCCGGCCTTCCATCTCTTTCGCCATCTGCGCGTCCTGCGTGCCGAGACCGGCGCGCGCACGCGCTTCGGCGTTGAGCCGCTGCTGCGCTAGCTCGCTCCGGCGCGACGTGATGGACTCGAGCTGATCACGCAGCGCATCGCGCTTGGCGACCAACCGGTTGAGCTCTGTGGCGGTTTTCGGAGCTTGTTGCGGCATATGTGGATGGATTCTACGGCTTTCTCGCTCTACGCGCAGCGTGGAACGGTAGTTTCCCCGCCGACGCGCGCGTTCACTCCAACTCGGCGGTCATCTCCGTCATGGTGGGACGGAATCCAGCGCTGGCGAACAGGCGCCGAGCGGGTTCGTTCTGCACGGCGGTGGACAGTACGACGCGCGGCGCGTCCGCGGACTTCAGAAACGCCATGATCGCCGAGAGCAGCATCCGACCCACGCCTTTTCGCCGGTGCGATGGATCCACGATCACGTCGTAGATCGCGCCGGCCGGCCCGCGCAACGCCATGTAGTCGATGCCCTCGAGTCCGCCCCACGCGTAGCCGATCACGCGCCCATCATCCTCGGCGACGAACACCGCCGCCGATGATTTCCGGAGCTGGCTCACGAGATACGAGCCGTACCCCTCCTCCGTGTCTTCCGACACGTCGAGGAATCGCTTCGGATCGAAGGCGTGATGCTCGCGCACGAGCAGCGCGCCGAGCCGACCGAGCTCCGTGCCGTCGCCTCGGGTGGCCTTCCGGATCACGATCGTCATGACCGCCCGTTCACGTCGGCCGGCAATGCGCTCCTACTTGAACGCGGCGAAGCCGACGACGTTGCCTCCCGGCTCGCGCACGTAGAACTCCGTGCTGCCGTAGAACGTGTCGTGACGCTTCTTCACCACGGGCGCGCCCTGCACCGCCTTCTCGATCGCGTCGAGATCGCCGACGGATGGGACGGTGATGAAGAGCGCGGTGCTCCGGCCGTTGAGATCCTTCTCCTGCGAGGGATCGTCCGCGATCACGCTCGCGCGCGTCTGGTACATGATCTCGATGCCGTCCTTCTTGACGCTGGCGAAGACGAGCTTCCCGTCGTCGCCGGGCACCTGGTTCTCGAGAGTGAAGCCGAGTCGATCAGTCCAGAACTTCACGCCCGGCTCGACCGCGGGAACGATGAGAACCGGAGCGAGCGTGGACAATTTCGGCTTGGCGGCGGGCATGACCTGTCTCCTGAAGGATGGAAAACTTCAGTTGTGGGAACGATGGCTGGAGCTCTGCAGCTGCCGCAGGCGATCGCGGGACAAACGCGCTTCGACGTCCGCTCCGATCTCCTCCGCCAGCCGCAACGATAGATCATAGCAGCGCTCGGCGTTCGCGATATCCTCGCATCGCACGTTGATATCGCCGATGAGACGCAGACATTCGATCTCGCGGTAGCGGTTGTCGCACTGGCTGAAATAGCCGAGGGCCGACATCGCGAGATCCTGCGCCCCTTCGTTCTCTCCGGACGCGCAGAGGACGGACGCCAGGTTGAGGCTCACCAGCGCGACGAGATCGTTGTCTTCCACAGCACGCGCGGCGGCAAGCGCAGCCTCGAGGAGCGGCCGCGCCTCCGGTGCATCGCCCGTGTCGAGCATCAGGCGACCCAGGTTGTTGAGCGCGATGCCCTGCCCGCGCGTGTAGTCTGCCGCCTGGAAACAGCCCAGCGATTCCCGGAAGGCTCTGGCCGCCGCGCCCTGCTGTCCGGTCTGCGCCAGAATGGAGCCGAGGTTCTGGAGTGCGATGCCGCGGAGTCGCGGGTCCACGTCCGCGCGAGCGACCGCCTCGAGCTTGGGGATTGCCGCGGGAAAGTCGCCGCGGGTGATCAGGATGTTCACCTCGGCGTTCACGGCCTCTACGCGATGCTGCTCCAGACCCGCTACCGCAGCCACCTGCTGTGCCTGGCGCGCGAAGTCGAGCGCGCGATCCCACAGACAACGCGTGCGGTGGACGTCGGCCAGGTGTCGCAGCGCCTCGCTGCGCACCGCCGGATCGTCCGACGCCTCGACCGCCGCCGCGAACGAATCCGCCGCCCGGTCCAGGGCGCCTGCACGTTCTGCTCGCACGCCGTCTGCAAGCAAACTGTCGTCTTCGGGCACCATGTGATCTGGATCCTGGTTCGTCAGGCTTGGCCTGCGAGGAGCATTCCCGTGCAGCGTTCGTCGTTGAAGGCTATCACAGTTACCGTCGTGCTCGCTACGCTCGCTGCTTGTGCGGCGTCGGAGATCACGTCGGTCGACGCGACCTCACAGGCGCAACAGGCGCACCTGTTCACGAGCGCCCAGCCGAACCTGCTGGAGTGCCCGACCAGCTCGACGGTGACGGCCACCGGCGTCGTCACACCGCTGGACGGCGGCCTCATCGCGCTTGGCGGCACGCGCGTGATGGTGCCTGCGGGCGCGGTGGCCGAGGCCACGACGATCACGCTCACCATCCCCGCGTCACGGTTCATGGAGATCGATGTCAGTGTGGCCGGCGTCGATCATTTCCTGTTCCAGCTGCCGATCACGGTCGCCGTCGATTACTCGCGCTGCAATCGGTCGAACATCTTTCGCTCCAGTCTGACCGCGTGGTACATCGACAGCCAGACGAAGGCGCCGCTGGAGCAGATGCCGAGCGTCGACAACAAGCTCACGCAGACCGTGATCTTCACGACGGGCCATCTCTCGGGGTACGCGCTGGCGAACTAGCGCTTCAGCACGATCGACGCTTCACCCATTCCATCGCCGTCCGCGCGTCCTCCGCGCGGACGGTGTGCGGTCCGTCGAACTCGGCATAGTCCACCACGAAGTGCGCGTCGCGCAGCGCCCGAACGATGCGTCGGGAGGTCGCGTCGATGGGCAGGATGCGATCGGCGGTCCCGTGACGCAGGAATACCGGCACGTGCTGCGGGAGATCGGCCGGGATCACGAAGCCGGGCGAGAATGCGACGATGCCGTGAAACGTCGCGGCGTTGCGGATGCCGAGCGACAGCGCGTACGACGCGCCGTCGGAGAATCCGCCGACCACCACGCGACAGCGGTCGATGCGCGCGCGGTCGAATGCGAGCGCCAGGGCGCGCTGGATGAAGTCGACGTCCGGACCGAAGTCGCCGCGGATGGCGTCCCACGTCACGTCACGCGAGTCCGGGGCGAGGATGGCCACGCCGAGGGTATCGGCGGCGGGGAGGAGGCGCTCGAAGAGCTGCGCGCGTTGCGTGGCACCGTGCAGCAGGATCAACAGCGGCGCGGCGCGCGTGGTATCGTGCGGCACGAAGAGAAATCCGTCGCGTTCGGCGGCCGCGAGGCCGAGCGCGGATTCGCCGACCTGGACGTGCGTCGGCGCATGCGGCCCCACGCGCACGACGCCTTCGCTGTTCTGCGCGTGTGACGGCCGGCAGTCGGCACCGATCAGCGCGATCGCGGTGCCCGCGACGACCACGTGTCTCGCTCGCATCATGCGACCGTCCCTACGTCGCGACGCGAGCGGGTGTGTCACCGCTGCAGCTCGACGAACGCGGACAGCGCGATCTGCACGAGCGGTGTGGCGATGAGCACCGCCTGAATCTTGCCGTTGTTCCTGCCACCGGAGCTGGGATCGTGCAGCGCGTTGAGTGTCAGGGCCTCGAGCGCGAGCACGGCGGCCGATGCGAGCAACCCGTGACCGAGGCTGCCGCGCCGATGGTCGGCCAGATGGGCGCCGACCGGCGCACCGACGGTGATTCCGGTGAGGATGCCGATGCCCACAACAGACAGATCCCGTACGTCGCAGCGATCGGTGCCGCCGCTGTCGCAGCCGGAGCCGATGAGCAGACCCAGCGTGCCGCCGGCGACGGCTCCCAGCGCGCCGCCCGCGACGGCGCCCGCGGTCGTAACGGCCACCGCAGATGCGCCGACGCGCTGGGCTTCGGCGCTCGCCGGCAACACGTGAAACAGCGACAGCACGACGACGATTGCCCAGTTGTGCGCGCGCGTCATTCGCATCCTCGCGTAATGGATTCGTGACGGGTAACGTGAAGCCATGTTCCGCCCGCTTCGGTTCGCGATCGACGGCGCACGTCGTGTGCCTCGATGACGCTCGGCCAGCTGGAGACACGCCTGCGGAAGTTCGCGCTCGGCATGCCCGAGGCCGACGAGGCCTTTCCATGGGGCGAGCGGGCGATCCGCGTGAAGAAGAAGGCCTTCCTCTTCATGCGTCTGGAAGGCAAGGATCTCAGCTTTTCGGTGAAGTTGTCCGAGTCGCGACAATCTGCGCTCGCGCTCGACTTCACCGAGCCCACGCACTACGGTCTCGGCAAGCACGGCTGGGTCACTGCGCGTGTGACGAAGGCGTCGCGTGCCGACGCGGAGGGGTTCGAAGAATGGATCGCCGAGAGTTATCGCCTCGTCGCGCCGCAAAAACTGGCGCGCGCTGTTGTCGCCGAATGACGTCGCGCCGCTCGGGACTCGTCCTTGCGGCCGTCGTTCTTGCAACGCGTGCGACAGCTGCGCAAACGCCGAACACCGACAGCCTCGACGCGTTCGTGCGCGCGCAGATGCGCCAGCGACACATCGCGGGGCTGTCGCTCGCCGTCGTCCAGGGCGGCCGCATCGTGTACGCGCGCGGCTACGGCGTGACCGACCCCGCCGAAGGCCGCGCGGTCGACACCACGACGCTCTTCCAGGCCGGATCCATCAGCAAACCCACGTCCGCGCTCGCCGCGCTGCATCTCGTCGAGCAGGGGAAGCTCTCGCTCGACGACGACGTGAATCGCACGCTCACATCGTGGCACGTGGCGGCGACGCGCTTCACCGCCGACAAGCCGGTGACGTTGCGCGGGCTGCTGACGCATACCGCCGGTCTCACGGTGCACGGCTTCCCGGGATACGATGCCGACTCGGTGCGACCGACGCTCGTGCAGGTGCTGAACGGTACGCCTCCCGCGAACACGGTGGCGATCGTGAACGACACCTTCCCTGGCGCGTTGAATCGCTACTCGGGTGGCGGCTACACGATCATGCAGCAGATGATGGTGGACGTCACCGGCACGCCGTTTCCGAAGCTGATGCACGATCTCGTGCTGCAGCCGCTGGGCATGCGTCGATCGAGCTTCGAGCAGCCGTTGCCGCCGGACTTCGCTGCACGCACAGCCGCCGGCCACTATCAGGACGGCAGCGTGGTGCACGCGCGCTGGCACGTGTATCCGGAGATGGCCGCCGCCGGACTGTGGACCACGGCGAGCGATCTCGTTCACGTCGCCATGGCCGTGCAGCAGGCATACGCCGGAACGTCCGACGCGGTGATCTCGCAATCAATGGCGAGGCAGATGTTGACGCCCTTCATGGGAAGCGGGCTCGGTTTCGGCGTGCGCCCGCCGGACAACGGCGTCGTGCGCTTCGGCCACAGCGGTCGTGACGAGGGGTTCGACGCGCTGCTGTGGGGCACGACCGCGGGCCAGGCGTATGCGATCATGATCAACGCCAACGATGACTCGCGTTTCATGCGACGCATCGCCGACTACATCGAGCGTGCGTACGGATGGCCGGGTGCTCGTCCGCAGCCGTCGCGAGCGGCGGTTCCCGTCGCGCCGTCCGCGCTCGTCGCCGTCGAAGGACTGTACGACACCGGCGGCGGCGGATTCGTCACCTTCGTGTCCGACAACGGCTGGCTGTACACGAGCACCGGTGGCGCGCTCGACGAGCAGTTCGTTCCGATCGGCGCGGATACCTTCGCGTCGGCCGAGCGCGATGCGCGCCTGACGTTCGTTCGCGATTCGTCGGGTCAGGTCGTGCGCGCGACGCTCGCGCAGGGTGCATCGAGCGTGAGTGCGCCTCGCCTCGGCCCGCTCTTCGGTCGCGCCGAGCGTGGCGATCTCGATGCCTCCACCATCGCCGTCGGCGACAGCACCTTGCGTGCGTTCGCGGCCGGCACGGTCGCTCGCGCCGCGCACGTCACCAGTGGACTGCGCGCCGACTTCGGCGGGCCGTGGCCGGAAGTGGCCGGCCTGCGCGACGTTCACTACGTGGGTTCGACCGCGGTGACCGGCGGCGCGGTGACGCGACATGGCGGCCCCGTCGCGCGACTCGGCTATTATCGCGTCGACCTTCGGAACCGCAGCCGACTCGTGGTCGTGTACTTCACACCGTCGGGCGACGTGACGGACGTGGACGTCGTGGACCGATGAGCGTTGCGCGACGCATGGCGACGGCCAGGCACGCCTCCTTCGCGCGCGTCGAGAAGATCGGCATGACGCTGCCGCGTGTTGCGCTCGGCACCATGTACGGCTCGCCCGCCCTCAAGCTCCAGGGCCAGCTCATCGCCTGTCTGGCGACACACAAATCCGCGGAGCCGAACACGCTCGTGGTGCGCATCGATTACACGGATCGCGAGATGCGAGTCGGTCACGAGCCCGACATCTACTACCTGAAGCCGCATTACGTCGACTATCCGTGCGTGCTCGCCCGCCTCGACCGGATCAGCGACGCGGCGCTTCGCGAGCTGCTGGAGTCGAGCTGGGAGTTCGTCGCGAAGTCCAGGCACACGGAGCCCAAGCCGCGCAGGTCGCACCGCGTCAAGTAAGCTGCGCGTGACTCGCCACACGACGCCTGTCGAGGCAGATTGCGCGGGATGAAACCGAAAGAGCTCACCCTGCGCGGCCTCGTTCTGGGCGCGCTGATCACCACCGTCTTCACCGCCGCGAACGTGTACCTCGGCCTCAAGGTCGGGCTCACCTTCGCGTCGTCGATTCCCGCCGCGGTGATCTCGATGGCGCTTCTCAGCGCGGTCAAGGACTCGTCCATCCTCGAGAACAACATCGTGCAGACGGTCGCATCCGCCGCCGGTACGCTGTCCGCCATCATCTTCGTGCTCCCTGGCCTCGTCATCATCGGCTGGTGGACGGGGTTTCCGTTCTGGGAGTCCTTTCTCATCTGCGTGAGCGGCGGCATCCTCGGCGTGCTCTTCACCATTCCGCTGCGGCGCGCGCTCGTCACCACGTCGGATCTTCCCTACCCGGAAGGCGTCGCCGCCGCCGAAGTTCTGAAGGTTGGATCCGGCACGCGCGGCGAAACGAAGGACGACACCGGCGAAGCGCGCGAAGGGCTCGTCGCGGTCATCCTCGGATCCGTTGCTTCGGCGGGGCTGGCGATCCTCTCGGCGACGCGGATCGTCGCGGGCGGGCTCGGTGGCTACATCCCGCTCGGCGGCAACATGGCGACCGGTTACGACATCGCGTGGTCGCTCGCGCTGCTCGGCGCCGGACACCTGGTGGGACTCTCCGTGGGCGTCGCGATGCTCGTGGGACAGATCATCTCGTGGCTGATCGCGGTCCCATGGCTCACGGCGATCAACCCCACACCCGCAGGCACCGATGCGGCTGCACACATGACGGCCATCTGGCGCAACGACGTCCGCTTCCTCGGCGCCGGAACGATCGCCGTGGCTTCCATCTACACGCTGGCACGGCTGACCAAGCCCGTGGTGGGCGGACTCGTGAGCACGCTCGCGGCGTCCAGAGCCGTCGCTACAGCGGACGACCGCGATCGCGACCTCGCGCCAAAATGGATCTACGCGTTGACGGCGGTGTGTCTCGTGATCACCGCGTACCTCGCATTCTCGTTCGCGCGCTCCACGGTGCTCGCGGATAGCGCGGTGAAGCTGACCGTCTTCGCGGTGCCCTTCGTTCTCATCATCGGCTTCGTGATCGCCGGCGTGTGCGGCTACATGGCGGGACTGATCGGCGCGTCGAACAGCCCGATCTCGGGCGTCGGCATTCTGTCCATCGTCGTGTGCGCGTCGGTGCTCGCCGCGATCATGACGGTGACGACCGGCACGAGCCCCGCGCTCATCGCGTTCGCACTGTTCGTGACCGCGATCGTGTTCGCGTGCGCCACGATCTCGAACGACAACCTGCAGGACCTGAAGACGGGCCAGCTCGTGGGCGCGTCGCCGATGCGGCAGCAGATCGCGCTCATCGTGGGCGTGGGCGCCGGCGCGGCGGTGATTCCGTGGGTGCTGAACCTGCTCGCGCGCGCGTACGGTTTTGCCGGCGCGCCCAACGTCAACGTCGTCGCACCGAATCCCCTCCCCGCGCCGCAGGCCACGCTCATCTCGGCGCTCGCGAAGGGCGTCATCGGTGGAAATCTCAACTGGACGATGATCGGCATCGGCGCGCTCGTCGGCGTGGGGCTCATCGTGCTCGACGAGATTCTGGCTGCGATGAAGAAGCTGCGCATTCCGCCACTCGCCGTTGGCATCGGCATCTATCTGCCGATGTCAGCAACCTTCGCCGTGATCATCGGTGCGTTCCTCGCGCACTGGTACGATCGCCGCGCACGCGCGATGCCGAATCCGGGGCGCGCGGAACGCCTGGGAACGCTCGTGGCATCCGGCCTCATCGTCGGCGAGAGCATCTGGGGCGTGATCAACGCGGGTTTGATCGTCGGGTTCTCGAAGGACGCACCCATCGCGCTCGTTCCGGAGACGTTCGGCCCAGCGCCGTGGCTCGGCGTGCTGGCGTTCATTGCCGTCGTCGTGTGGCTGTACGGCTGGATGTTACGGCGATCGCGGGCGGTCGTGCTTCAGTAGTCGCAGCTCGAACACGCCGATCGCCCGGGCGAATTCGCCTTCACCGATCGTCCAGCGACTCATGCGCACGCGCCAGCCGTCGCGCTCCATTGCCTCGAGGAAACGCACGCTCGCGGATCGGAGCGGATCGGCGATGAGCAGCGTACCACCCGGCGCGAGCGAGGCGTCGAAAATTGCCCGCAACTGCTCGTGCAGGCTGCTTCTATATAGTATGTCGGACGCGATGACCCAGTCGTAGCGACCGGTCTCGGCCCAGGTCGTCCAGTCGGCGCGACGCACGTCGGTGGTCACGTGGTTGCGGGCTGCGTTCTCGCGGCACAGCGCCAGCGCGTCCTCGTCGCGATCGGTCTGCACCACACGCGCGCCCACGATCGCCGCAGCGATCCCGGCCAGACCGACGCCCGCACCCAGCTCCAGTACGGTGCGCTCGTTCAGCTGCGATGCGCGTTCCCCAATCTCGAGCGCCAGGGCGATCGATGCGGGCCACAAAACGGTGCCGTATTGCCGACGCTCCTCCGACGAGAGGTACGTCTGTTCGTCCAGCCACGTGATGAGCGCGCGCTCATGAACGATCGTGCAGGCACGTCCAGCAATGGTGATGGCGAACTCTTGCGTCGCGGCGTTTCGTTTGACATCTACTAGCATGCGCCTTTCGGGATTCCTCATTTCGGCCGCCGCGGTGTCCGCATTCGCGCTGTCGTGCAGCGACGCGACCGCACCGTCGTCGGAGAAAGGTATACGCCTCATCAGCGGTTTCGGCGTGACGGACACCGTCGACGCCCTGCTCGACCAGGCGCTCGTCGTCGAAGTCCATGACACGCTCGGCCATCTCGCTCCTGAGGGGACGGTCGTGCGCTTCAGCTCGATCCCGATTCCCGACAAGTTCACCGTCGAGGCATTCGTCCAGGATCTGTCGGCTTCGTCCCCTTCGACATTTGCGTCGGGGGCAACGGACGAGAGCGGTCGCACCGGCGTGCTGGTGCGACTCGGCTCCATCGCCGGCCCGGCGCGGATCGCGATCTACGTGCCGATCCTGGACATCCACGATACGGTCAACTTCACGATCGAACCGGGTGCCGCTGTGGGCGCACTCGTGGTCCCCAAGGATACGGCGCTCTATGTCGGGAACTCGTTCACGCTGAAAGGCGCGGTGGTGGACAACCACGGCAATCCGCGTCCGGATCCAGTCACGTGGAGCATCTCGGGTTCGGGCGCGAGCGTGAGCCCGGCCGGTGTCGTCACCGCCTCCGCGGTGGGGCGGTATACAATCTCGGCGTCCACGGCGGTGGGAAGCGCAACCGGAGCGGTGAGCGTCGTGCCGAAGTTGCGGCTCGCCGGTTATCGCTTCGGCTTCCCGGGTACCCTCGTGTCGGTGGAGCTCGACGGTTCGGATCTCGAGACGCTCACGACGGTCGCGGACGGCGGAGTCGGCCCGCATCCGAGCTGGATGCTCGACAACAAGTCCGTGGTGTACACGCACTACGACGGCAACCTCCAGGTGCTGCGCGTCGTGGATGACGCGGGAACGGTGAAGGCATTTCTCGCGTCACCGCCTGCCACGATGTCGCATCAGGCCGATCCGACGCCAACGCACGACGGGCGATGGGTGTACTTCGGTGCCTATGACACGCGTTGCGGCGCGGGGCACTATTGCCTGTTCCGCGCGAAATCGGACGGCACACTGCCCGAGATGCTCGGCAACAGCATCGATACCGTGCGTGCGACGCGCCAGCCGGGACCGTCGCCCGATGGATCTGTCGTTGCTTTCGTTCTGGGAGAGTTCTACGACAGTCCGATCATCAAGGTGTTCGACGTGGCATCGGCGACGGTGTCGTCGTGGAGCATGCCGGGCCAGGCGCCGAGCTGGGCTCCGGACGGCTCGAAGATCGCCTTTGTCGACGCGGGTCAGATCAAGCTGATGAATCCTGATGGCAGCAGCGTCGAGGCGCTCGGGCCAACTGATGCCTTCTTTTCCGGGATCGTGCTCGGATGGTCGCCGGACAGCAAATGGATCGTTACGCGCGCAGGTGGTGTGCTCACCGTCATTCGCGTCAGCGACGGCCTTGCCCTGCCACTGCCGTTCACGTCGGCCCTGAGCGCGGGGAGCGTGCGATAGGCTACTGACGCGCGGGCAGAAAGGTCAGCATCTTCGCGTCCATCGGTAGCGTGACGTCGTAGTATTCGCCCGCGTACAGCGTCACCTGGCCCGTGCTGGGCAGGTCGTAGTGCGCCAGCATGCGCGCGACGATGGCGACCGGCCCGCGGATCAGGTCGGACGACACCTTGAGCGTCTCGGTGCGCCCGGCGGACACGGTGCCGATGCGCCTGAAGTCCGACGCCTGGTCGACGACGTAGACCGCGGCCTGGTCCATCCCGTTGTTGTGAAAGATCACATACGCGGGATTGTCGCCGGCGTTTGCGCGGAACGGTCCGCACGCGATCGCGGACGCGGCGGCACAGGCGACGAGGAGTGCGGCGCGGCGAAACGCTCTGGTTGTCATGGGGCCACCGCTCGGTATCAGGACGAACGCGCTTGCGTGTCCAGAAAGATGCGCGCCACGAGCGCTTTCCGCCCGCGGACGCCGATTTTCTCGCAGGCGCGATCGAGGTGCTCGCGAACGGTGTGCACGGAAATCCTGAGGCGACCGGCGATCTCCTTCGTGCTCTCGCCGCGCGCGACGGCCGCGGTGACTTCGCGCTCCCGCAGCGACAGTCCGTAGAGTCGCGTGAGCAATTTCGCCTTCTCGCGCAGCGTCAGCGGCTGCAGCACGATCACCACCGGGCACTCGCCGGTGGCATCAGGCTCGCCGAGCAACGCGCGCACCGCGTACCACCGGCCGGAACGGCCGCGCACGTGCACGGCCGTTGCCGCATCGGGATGCGACGCCGCTCTGCGCCGCGCCAGGACCGCCGCGTTGACGATGCTCGTGGGCACCCCGCCCGGGCCGGTCAATCCGACGTCGGCGATGTCGGCGAGCACGGCGTCCACCGGACCGGCGCGTAGCATCGGCCGCGATCGCGCGTCGAGGGTCAGCACACACGGCTTGCCGTCCCAGATGCCCCCGCCCGTGCTCCCGCGGGCGGCGTCCACGAGTGCGCACGTCCGCAGCGCGCGCGTGACGTGCGGCATGATGCGCTCGATCAGGCGATGTGGCGTGTCCGACGCCGTCACGCGTCGCTCGCGCATGATGCACATGTCGCCCCACAAGCCGCGGCGGTCCGAGATAGCGACGTGAAGATCGTAGCCAAGGCCGGCGCGTCGCATCGCGGATCCGAGCCCCTCCACTTCGCGGAACAGGGAGAAGACACCCTGCCTCCGGCGCGCAGCGTCCATGGTCACCGTCGCTGCCTCATACGGATAGAAATGCGTGCAGTACGCCACCATCATGCGTTCGGGAACGCCACTCGCCACCGTGTGCGTCAACAGGCCGGTGTCGGGATCCACCGTCGAGAACGCGTACGCGTCGTGCGGCACCACGGGGGCAATGCGGCGCACGAGCTCCGTGCGAAACGCGACTGAATCCAGACCTGCGGCGCAGAGACGCTCGACGCTGCGCACCGCGGCCGCGATCGCGGTGGGCCGCGCGGGTACTTCCGTCCTCATTTTTGAGGATAACCTGCTGTGCGGCCCCCGGTCAATTTCCTCGCGACCTTCAGCAGGAGTTCATGTTGTCGAGGAGATACCGAATCGTGGCAGCCGCCGCCGCGGCGATAGTCGGCGGCATCACTCTCTGGAATTGCTCAGACGATGCGACGTCGCCATCCGTGCGCGAGCTGCGCGGCGAGCCGGTCAGCGTAGGGAGCGGTACCGCACGCACCGTGGTGACGATGAACGGCGACTCGGCGCTCGCCGTCGCGGTCGAGCTGTCCAGCACCGCGCTCGACGGCTTGCCGGCAGACATGTCCGGCTGGACGCTGCCGCTGCCAACCAACGCAAACGTCGCTCCGTACGACCACGTCACCCTCAACTGGAATCCGGCCGGACACCCGCCGCCGGGCATCTATTCCGTTCCACACTTCGACTTTCATTTCTACATGGTGAGCTCTGCGGCGCAGGCGGCTGTCGTGGGAGGGCCCGAGGCGCAAAGCCCGGCGCCGCAGTACGTCCCGACGGATTATGTCCCGGATCCGGTCGCGGTGCCGGACATGGGCGTGCACTGGACTGACAGCACGGCGAAGGAATTCCACGGGCAACCGTTCACCAGCACGTTCATCTACGGCTCGCACGAAAACGAGTTCACCTTCCTCGAGCCGATGGTGACGGTGGCGTTCCTGAGCTCGCGCCCGGCTTTCACGCAGGTGATCAAGACGCCCGCGGCGGTGCAGCACGCGGGCCGGTACCCCACCGCGTACAGCGTCCGCTACGATCCGACGACGTCGACGGTGAGGATCTCATTGGATGGGCTGGTGAAGCGCGACTGATGCGGGTTCCGGGGAACAGCATTTAACCACGGAGGCACAAAGAGCATAGAGAACGGCCGCGCCATCGTTCATGACACGGCCGTTCTTCTGTGCTCTCCGTACCGTCTGTGGTTCAGCGCTCTTCAGGTCGCCGAAAGAGCCTGAGCGATCTGATCGAGGTGATGCCGATTGTGCGTCACGACCTTTTCGAACTCGTCCGCCAGCGTCCGTAACCCGGTCTGGCTGTGCACGAACGGGATCTTCTCGCTGCCCGGGTAGTGGCGCGCGGTGTAGATCACCGCCTCTCGAGTGGCGTCATACACGCGCCGCGATATCTCCAGCGGCACAGTGGCATAGTCCAGCGCGCGTGCCCATGCATCCTGGTCGTAAACCCAGATCACCTGATTCGGCTCGCTCAGCACTCGCCGGATGCGGTAGTACAGCACAGTTTCGGAGTCGGCGAGGTGGTGCAGCAGGTATCGCACGCTCCACTTCCCCGGCGCGTAGGAGCGCTCGAGCGCATCATCCGACAACGCGAAGTAGTTCAGCGTCTCCTCGCGCGTCTGCTTGAGACCGGATATCAGATCCAGCATGCCTGCCTGCCTCCGCCGCTGACGAAACCGCCAGTGAAGAAACTCGCTTTCGTGCTCGCCGGCGCAATGCTGCGGAGGAAGAAGCTTCGGTTAGCTTGACGAAGGAAGGTCACACGCACCCGCGCCCGCCGATGACTGCGACCCAGACACAGACGCCCGTCACCCTGACGCTCCGCGACTTCGAGCAGGCGCGAGAGCGCATCGCGCCGCACATCAAGCGCACGCCACTGCTCACGTCGCGCCAGCTGTCCGAGGCCACCGGCTACGATATCCGGCTCAAGGCCGAGATGTTCCAGCGCGTGGGGTCGTACAAGATTCGCGGGCCGCTCAACAAGTTCGCGCAAATGCCGGAGGACCAGAAGAAGCGCGGGGTCGTGTGCTCGTCCGCGGGCAACCACGCGCAGGGCGTGGCGCTCGCCGCGAAGATCCATGGCATGCGTGCCGTCGTCTGCATGGCGGAGAACGCGACCCCCGCGAAGATCGCCGCGACGAAAGCATACGGCGCCGAAGTCGTGCTGCACGGCACCATCTGGGACGAAGCCAACGAGAAAGCGAAGGAGCTGGTGCGCACGCAGGGGCTCACCTACGTGCATCCCTTCGACGACGCGCAGCTCGTCGCGGGTCAGGGCACGCTCGGCCTCGAGATCGTGCAGGATTGGCCCGAGGTGGACGCCATCGTCGTGCCGATCGGCGGCGGCGGATTGATCTCGGGCGTCTCCATGGCCGCGAAGAGCTTCAACCCGAAGATCAAGGTGTTCGGGGTCGAATCGTCGGACGGACCCGCGATGCAGGCGAGCGTGCGCGCCGGCAAGCTGGAAACGATCGACTGCCGTACCATCATCGACGGGTTGCGCGTGCGCCGCGTCGGAGAGCTCAATTTCAGCGTGGTGCAGCGCTTCGTCGACGACATCGTTGCGCTTCCGGACGCCGAGATCTTCGACGCGATGCTGTGGGTGATGGAGCGCTGCAAGCTCGTCGTCGAGGGAGCGGCTGCCGCGCCGGTCGCGGCGCTGCTCCATGGCCTGATCCAGATGCCGAAGGGCTCCCGCGTCGCGGCGGTGCTCTCCGGGGGCAACCTCAACATCCGGCAGCTCGCAGGACGGCAGTGGAACTAGCCAGATGCAGGTCGCCGCAGACACTGCGACAGCTGGCCATCGCCGCGCTGCTCGGAGCGCTCGGATGCGACGATGCCGCACCTCCCGCACCGCGGGACGTGCAGCTCGACTTCTGCTCCACGTCGGTGCCCGTGTTTCTCGCCGTCAGCAACGACGGCGAACCGTGGACGTCCGTGGCGGCCGACGCCGATGGCACCTTCAGCTTCTCCGCCGCGCACAAGGTCGGCGTCGTCTACGTGGAACAGTCGGGCGCCAGCTACACCACCACGTTCCTGTACGTCACGAGCGACGAGCTCGCGGCGCTGGGTCGCACGCCCTGTGTCGAATCACTCGGCACGCGGACCGTGACGGGCAGCGTCGCGGGACTCGCGTCCGGGGAAGTCGCGCAGGTCGCACTCGGCGCGGACCGCGCGATCGTCTTCGCGCCGAACACCGGCTTCACCTTTCATGAGGCGCCCGCGGTGGCCGCGGACCTGTTCGCGCTGCGCGTGCGCACCACACCGAATGAGCCTCCGGTGGCGATCATCGCGCGGCGCGACGTCGACCCGGCAGATGCCTCCATCGCGACCCTGAACCTCGCGGGCGGCGAGACGTTCGCGCCTTCCCTGCACACGCTGAGCATCGCGAATCTCATCGCGGGCGAGCGCAATCGGATCGACGTCTTCTTCAGCACCAGCACGGTCACGCCCTTTCCGCTCCACAGCATCGCCGCGTTCACCAGCGCCGATCAGAGCATCGGGCTCATTCCGGAGAGCGTCACGCGCGCGGGCGACCTGCACACCGTCGACGTAAGCGCCAGGACCGCCGACGGCTCAGCGTACCGCGGGAATCGCCAGTTCTTCCGCATCGCCTCTGACCGCACCGCGGAGCTCGGCGCACCGCTTGCGACCCCAGCGGTCACGCAGCTCGGAGTCGCGCCGAGAGTGAGGATCAGCGTCGACCGACAGCCGACGTACGCGTCGCTCCTGAACGTGCGGCTCGACCAGCACTCTCCCGCGTTGCATCGCATCGTCCTCGTCGTGACGTCCGGGTACGCCGGTGCGACAGGGAGCTGGGAGGTGGACACGCCGGACTTCGCGACGATCGGCGGAATCCCCGCGGGCGCCGGCTTCGTCGGCGGAACGGACGTCACGTGGACGGTCGAGGCGGTCGACGGACCAGCAGCCGCCGTGCTCGGAGCACCGGTGGACGGCGCGCGCTTGCGCTACGCCGGCGCCACCGGAACACTTTCCCTCTGAAACGCGCGGCTCCGCGATCACTCCTCGCGGAGCGCCTGCACGGGGTCGACCCGCGTCGCGCGCAGCGCCGGGATGAGCGTCGCGAGCAGGGCGACGGAAGCCAGCAGCGCCGCGACGACGACGAATGTCGTCGGGTCCGTGGTCTTCACCTCGAACAGCTGATTCGCGAGCAATCGCGTAAGTGCGAACGCGCTCACGAGACCCATCGCAATGCCGATGAGCGCGAGCGCCAGTCCCTGGCTCATCACCAGCCCCAGCACGCGGCCGCGCGCCGCGCCGAGCGCCATGCGGATGCCCAGCTCGCGCGTCCGCTGCGTCACCGATTGCGCCATGATGCCGTAGATCCCGATCGCCGCTATGAGCAGCGCGATCGCGGAGAACGCGCCCAGGAGCAGCGTGGACAGCTTGCGCTGGCCGAGTGACGCGTCCACCAGCGCGTCGAGCGTGGTGATCCCCGACATCGGAATGTCCGCGTCAACCTGATTCAGCGCGGCTCGCACTGACGGTACCGCCTTGAGCGGATCGCCGGTGGTGCGAACGGTGAATCCCATGAACGGTATCGGGCGCTGCTGGTAGGGCCGGTACACCTGGAGACGCGGATCCGCGTCCAGTCCTTCGTGCATGGTGTGGTGCACCACCCCGATGATGGTGATCCAGTCCGGCACGGTGTCGCCGGGCACGTTGTCGTACGCGATGCGCCGGCCGATGACGTCGCGGTCCGGCGAAAGCCGCTGCACGAACTGGTCGTCCACGACGGCCACCTTCTGCGTCCCCGCGTTGTCCGTCGCGTCGAACACGCGCCCCTCGACCACCGGGATGCGCAGCGCCCGGAAATAGTCGGCGCTCACGATGCGCGCGTCGCCCCACGGGCCGGGCTGGTTCGGGGCGGGAGTGTAGCCTTCGAGATCGAAGCTGGACGTCGACCAGTTGCCGCCGAATGGCACGTTCGTGGTGAGTCCGGCGGCTTCGACGCCGGGTACCGCGCGGATGCGCATCAGCGCCTCGTCGTAGAAGAGCCTCTGGGCGGTGTCCGTCCTGTATTTCACCGGAGGCAGCGACACGGTGAACGCCAGCACGCCGTGCGAATCGAAACCGGGATTCACTGACTGGAGGCGCATCACGCTGCGGATCAGGAGACCCGCGCCGGCGAGCAGCGTCAGCGCGATCGCGACCTCGGCCACGACGAGAACCCGACGCACGAGTTGCGCGGAAGCGTCGTGTGTACCGCGTCCCGCCTCACGCAGCGTGCGCTGCAGGTCGGTGCGCGCCGCGTGGATGGCCGGCGCGAGACCGAACAGCAATCCCGTGAACAGCGTCACCGCGACCGTGAACAGCAGCACGTTCGAGTCGATGCCCACTTCGCTCGCGCGCGGCAGCTCGGGGTTCAGCGCGAGCAACGCACGCACGGCCCACCATGACAGCCCCAGGCCCACGACGCCGCCGGTCACGGCCAGCACCACGCTCTCCGTCAGCAGCTGACGCACGAGGACGCCTCGCTCCGCGCCAAGCGCCGACCGAATGGCGATCTCCTTCGTCCGTCCCGCGGCGCGGACGAGCAGCAAGTTCGCCACGTTCGCGCAGGCGATGAGCAGCACGAAACCCACGGCGCCGAGCAGCACGAGCAGCGCCGGACGGATCTGTCCCGTCGCGCGCTCCTCGAGCGACGTCACCTTCAACGTCCAGATCTTCCCGAGGTTGTTCGGATACTGCTCCTTCAGCCGGTCGGCGAACGTCGTCATCTCGCTCTGCGCCTGCTCGAGCGTGATGCCCGGCGCCAGGCGTCCCGTGACCGTGAGGAACTCATTGGTGTAGCCGCGCGGGTCCAGCTGCGCGGGCGAAAACGCCAGCGGCGCCCACAGCTCCGCATTGCGGCTGAAGAAGGAATGGAACGTGGCGGGCATCACCCCGACGACGCGATACGCTTCGCCATTCAGCTGCACGTCGCGACCGACGATCCCCGGATCGCTGCCGAACACGCGGACCCACAGGCCGTGGCTGATGACCGCGATGTGGTTGCCCGCGACCTCGTCCCCGGCCTGCAGCGTCCGCCCGAGCTGCGCCTGTGCGCCAAGCGTGCGGAACCAGTCGCCCGTCACCCGACTGCCGGCAATGCGCTGTGGTGTGCCGACTCCGGTGAGATTCGCGCCCCACCCGGATTCCGCGCCCATCGATGAGAAGCTGCGAATGTTGTCGCGGTAATCCCGGAAGCCCACCGCGGACACGGACGCCTCCAGGTTGTTCAGCGACGCACTTCTATAGAAGTGGTTGATCTGCACGAGCTTCTCCGGCTCCCGATACGGCAGGGGACGCAGGAGCACGGTGTTCACCACCGTGAAGATCGCGGAGTTGGCGCCGATCCCGAGCGCCAGCGTGAGCAGGACGATGACGGTGAAGCCGGGGCTCTGCGTCAGCCGCCGCAGAGCATATCGGAGGTCACGGAGGAAGGTGTCCATGGAGCCTTCGACAGCCGCTGACGCCGGTTGGTTGTTATTCGCAGAGCACGCACTGCAGCTCCATGCCGATCCGTGTGGCGCGCGTCTCCGGCGTCATCACCCAGGGCCGATTCTCCCATGGCGGGTTGTGTCGCACGTGCTACCTGTGGCCACACTCGAGATCAGCGACCCAATCCCCGAGATCGTCCTGATGGAAGCCGATGATCCGACGCGCGATGGCCATGGCGTAATGTTGCCGCCCTGTGTGGGAACGAACAGGTCGTCTCGAAAACGGACACTCGGAATTCAGGAAGGTGAACCGCAAGTCACTTTCCCCGAGATGGTTACGTAGGTGGCCGCGGGGCATGCCACTTCCACTGGACCGAACGCCATGACCGACCTGAAATACGCGCTGCGCGGCTTCCTCCGCTCGCCGGCCTTCACCTTCGTCGCGATTCTGTCGCTCGCGCTCGGCATCGGCGCGAACGTCACGATCTACACGATCGCGAACGCGTTCCTGAACCAGCCCGTTGCGGGCACCACGAACCCCGACGGACTGGTTCGCATCTACCGGGGCGATCACAGCCCGCTGCAATACCGCGAGCTCGAGTACGTGCGATCCCACACGGACGCATTCACCGGCGTGCTGGGTGAACGCATGCTGCCCGTCGCACTGTCGAACGGCAGTGGCACCGAACGGGTGACGGCAGCGCTGGTGACGGAGGATTACTTCGGCACGCTCGGCGTGCCCGCGGCCGCGGGACGTCTTCTGGTTCGGGGCGATTCAGCCGATCCACAGTCCGTCGTGATCTCGTCCGGACTGTGGCAGCGTCGCTTCGCCGGCACTCCGGCGATCGCGGGCGAGAAGATCCGTGTGAACGATCGTGTGTTCACCATCGCCGGCGTCGCCGACGAACGCTTCGTGAGCTCGCAGTTCCTGTGGCGGGCCGACCTCTGGTTCCTGCCTGGCACCTGGCAGGCGGTGAGCGGCAGTGCGCCGGAGACGTACGGCGGCAGTCTGTACGTCACCGCTCGTCTCAGGGGCGGCATGGACGCCGCCGGCGCCAGCACGATCCTCAAGACGCTGGCGCTGCGGATGCACGCGCAGGACTCGACGACGTACGACGAACGCTTCTCGCTGCGGGCGGCCTCCGCGCGCGGTCTCACCGAGGAGCTGCGCGGTCCCGCCGCGGCGGCGTCTGCCTTTCTGCTCGTCGTCGTCGCGCTGGTGCTGCTCATCGCCTGCGTCAACGTCGCCAATCTCCTGCTGGCGCGTGCGGCGGCGCGTCGCAAGGAGATCGGTGTCCGGATCGCCGTCGGCGCCAAGCGCCGTCGCCTCATCCGCCAGCTGCTCACCGAGAGTGCGCTGCTCACCGCGGTCGCCGCGGTCATCGGCGTCCTCGCCGCATCGTGGAGCGCGGATTTCATCGGTCGCTACGTGGTGAGTCGCTCTCCGGAGCCGATCTCGCTCGCATTGGCGCCCGACGGAAACGTGCTGGCCTTTACCGTCATCGTGAGCGTCCTCACCACGTTGTTGTTCGGATTGCTCCCGGCGTATCGCGCGACGTCGCTCGATGTGCTGCCGGTGCTGCGCGACGAGGCGGCGCAGACTACCGGCCGCTCGCGCACGCGTTCGCTGCTCGTGGGCCTGCAGGTGACGTGGTGCACCGTGCTGCTCGCGTGCGCCACCCTGTTCCTGCGCAGCCTGCAGAACGCGCGCGTCATCGATCCCGGTTTCGATCCCACCGGCGTGGTGGACGTCAGCGTCGACCTGCGATCGGCGCACCTGAGCGACGACCAGGGACGGGCATTCTATCAGCGGTTGAACGAACGGGCGCGCGAGCTGCCCGGCGTGCGCAGCGCCACCGTCGCGGCGCTCACGCCGCTCGGCGGCAGCAACATGCAGGTGCGTCTCTGGGCGCAGGGACAGAGTCGCGACGAACGCCCGCAGATGCCGTACTTCAACGTCGTCGGCGCGAACTACTTCGAGACCCTCGGCATCCCCGTCGTCGCTGGTCGCTCCATCACCGCCGATGATCGCGCCACTACCCCGCCGGTCACGGTGGTCAACGAACGCATGGCCCGACTCTTCTGGCCCGGCGAGAACCCGATCGGCAAGCGCGTCAGCATGGACAGCAGTAGCTGGATGACCGTCGTCGGCGTGGTACGCGACACCAAGTACAACTCGCTCGGCGAGAGCACACCCGCCTTCATGTACCTGCCCTTCGAGCAGAACTACCGCAGCGAGATGGTGCTGCAGGTGCGCGACGGCGCGAATTCGCTGGCGCTGCGCCGGGCGCTCCCGCAACTCGTGCACGACCTGGACCCGCAGCTCCCGCCGGTGGCCGCGGCGACGCTGGCGGAGGACATGCGCATCTCCCTGCTCCCGGCGCAGCTGGCGGCGTCGCTGCTCGGCGCATTCGGAATGCTGGCCCTGCTTCTCGCCACCATCGGCATCTACGGTGTGACGTCCTACACCGTCGCGCAGCGCACCCGCGAGCTCGGCATTCGCACCGCGCTCGGAGCCAGCGGCACGGACATCCTGCGGCTGTTGCTGGGCCAATCGCTGCGCGTCGTCGCCATCGGCGCCGGCGTCGGATTGGCGCTCGCATTGGGGATCGCGAAGCTCATCTCGTCGCAGCTGTACGGCGTCAGCCCGCGGGACCCCGCCACGTTCATTGGCATGCCGTTGCTGCTGATCGGCGTGGCGATGCTGGCAACGCTCATCCCGGCGCGTCGGGCGACGCGAGCCGATCCCGTCGTGACCTTGCGCGCGGAGTAGACACCCCGGGCGACGACAGGTCGCAAGTTTCCGATAGCGGCTCGCGTGACGGCCGGGGATACTCCCCGGCATCGTGAACACGCGCATCCTTATCGTCGCCGCCGCGTGCGTGGCGGCGTGCATCCCCGCCCCGGCACTCCGCGGCCAGAGCACGACGCCGTGGTCGCTCATCAGCGTTCGGTTCGACACGCGAACGTCGGATTTCATCTACGCCGCGTACGGTCTGGGCGACACCTTCGCCCTGACCGGCGTGCTCCACAATCCGCGCAGCGACTACTCCGAGCTGCTCGTGGGCGCCGGTCGACGGTTCGCCATCGCGAACTGGCCGCGGCAGTTCGCTGCGATTGCCGCGGCGCGCGCGTCGGACGGGTGGTATGCGCAGCTGTACGTGCTGCCAGCCGCGCATCGCGGTTCCGTGTGGGTTCGTGCGACGTCGGAGACCTACATCCCGCTCGACAGATCAGGCACGCCGCAGTTCGCGTTGAGTCCGATCTCCTCCACGATCAGCGTCGGGAAGTACGTCGAAGGCGGCATCTCGGTGGATTGGGCAGTGGCGCGCGATGCTGCGCCATCCACGGCGATCGGCCCCGAACTGCGCGTCGCGATTCCCAACGCGGTGCTCGGCATGGACGCCCAGCAGGTGCTAGACGCGCGCATCCCGCGACTGCGCATTTTCTTCACGGGCGCGTTCTGAGTGCGTCACAAGTGGTCATTCCCGTTCGCGCAAAAGTGGTCATAGGCGCAACGCCACCGTCTGGCGAGAATCCGCCATGCATCGTTGCACGGTTCTGCTGCGGACGCCGATGGTGTCGTTGTCGCTGCTGGAATGTTCCGGTCGGCTCGGTGAGGATGTGACGGGCGAGGGCACGGAGGACGACGCAATCGCCTTCGGTGAAACGGTCGGAACGTTACATGTCATGCCACGCGGATCGATGTACGCATGCGGGTTGAATTCGGGGCACGCGCGACATCGCCTGCTGTCCGTCGCTTACTCGAGAGAGGCGGTGGATGCACTTCGGGCGACAGGATTGCCTTCCTTGCGACCGGGAAACGGTGACCTGACGATTCGGCAACGCTTTCTGCGCCGCAGGTTGCAGCGCCTGGCCGCGATGCCAACGGGAGATCGCGCGCTGACGCTGGAGCTCGTCGGTGAGGCGCTGTTCGCATCCGTGACCGCGGCGGACGAGGCGGCCTCTCCGTGGCCAGCAGTCTCCAACGCCGCCATGGGACGTATCGCCGATGCCGCGGAGTTGATCGAGACGCAGTACTCGAGGCCACTCAGCCTGACACAGTTGGCCGAGGCGGCCGGAATGAGTCCGTACCATTTCGCCCGGACCTTTCGCAACCTCGTCGGCGTGCCCCCGCATCGCTATCTCGTCAGCGTTCGCTTGCGCGAAGCCGTCCGGCGCATCGAACAGGGCGAAGCCGTGACGATGGTGTGCTACAACGTCGGTTTTTCGTCGCCGAGTCACTTTACCGCGGCATTCCGGCAGCACGTGGGCGTTCTGCCATCGCGGTTGCGACACGCATGTCGCAAGGAGCGCGCGTCATGACCATGCGGACGTCGATGTTACTACTCGTCTCGGGATTGGCTCTCGTGACGCCCGGCGCTGCGATCGCACAGGCCGGCCGGACACCGGACGTGACACCGTTTCTCATAGCGAACCAGGCCGAGGAGATGCGCCTCGCGCGCAGCGCCGCGCCGGCGTTCATCTCCGACTCCGCAACGGTTCTGGTGCTGGGACGCGACGGCTTCGTGGAGGCCGCGCACGGCAAGAACGGCTTCACCTGCGTGGTCATTCGGTCGCTCTCGGGACGCCTCGACGATCCGGAGCTGTTCAACCCGCGCATCCGCGCCCCGCACTGCTTCAACGCGCCCGCCGTGCGCACCGTGCTGCCGACGCTGTTGAAGCAGACGGAGTGGGTGCTCTCCGGCGCGAGGCCGAGCGACATCATGACGCGGATCGAGCACGCATACGCGGCGCACACGTTCCCGCCTCCGGAGTCCGGCGCGATGGCGTACATGCTCTCACCGGAGCAGTACCTCACCGACAACGGCACGCACTGGCTGCCGCATCTCATGTTCTTCTTCGACAAGTCGTTCCCGCCCGCGGCGTGGGGCGCGCACGACGGCGGCGCCTCGCCCATCGTCGACGGATCCGCGGGTGACCCGCACGCGCCGTATCTCACCTTCATCATTCCGGTGCGAAAATGGGCGAGCGGAGCGCCCGCGAGCATGTAGCGCTGCCGTTGCTCGAATTCCGTTCTCCACGGCAGATTGCCTGCGTGGATCTGCTGGCGCACCTCCCCATCGATCGTCGCCTCGAGGTGCCGTTGCACCGACAGGTCTACGATGCGCTGCGCCGCGCGATTCTCACGGGCATGCTCCGACCCGGCCAGCGCGTCCCCTCCACGCGTTCGCTGGCGACGCAGCTCGGCATGTCGCGCCTGCCGGTGCTGACCGCGTACGAGCAGCTGCTGCACGAAGGGTATCTCGAGGGACGGACCGGCTCCGGCACGTACGTCTGCGCGGCTCCCCCTGACAGGATGCTGCGCGCGCGGCAGCTGCAGAACGGTACCCCGCGCACGAAGCGGGTGAGCCCCGGGCGAACGGAAGGTGGCATCCGCCCCTTTCGCATGAGCCTTCCGGCGCTGGACGAATTCCCGGTCACGTTGTGGGCGCGTCTGATTGCGCGTCACGCACGGCGTCTCGCGCCAACGCACATGGCGTACGGCGATCCGGCGGGCGTCGGCGTATTGCGCGAGGCCATCGCCGAGCATCTGCGCACCGCGCGCGCGGTGCGCTGCGAGGCAGAGCACGTCGCGGTCGTGTCGGGATCGCAGGCCGCGCTGCGCATCTGCGCCGCGGTCCTGCTGCGGCACGGCGACCGCGTCGCCATCGAGGAGCCCGGCTATCCGGGTGCACACGCCGCCGTGGTATCGAGTGGCGCGGAGCTCGTCCCGGTGCCCGTCGACAACGAGGGCATCGACGTGGCATCGCTGTCGGCGATCCGGCCGCGCATCCGCGCCGTCTACGTCACGCCGTCGCACCAGTATCCGCTCGGCGTCTCCATGTCGGCCGCCCGCCGCATCGCACTGCTCAACTGGGCGGCGCGCAACGAAGCGTGGATCCTCGAGGACGACTACGACAGCGAGTACCGCTACGTCAGCCAGCCGCTCGGCGCACTGCAGGGCATGGACGCCGGCGAGCGCGTGATCTACATCGGCACGTTCAGCAAGGTGCTGTTCCCCGCGCTGCGCGTCGGGTATCTCGTGATCCCGAAGTCGCAGTGGGAAGCATTTCTCGACGCGCGCGACGCGCTCGACGTCTTCTCTCCGACGCTCAGCCAGCTCGCGCTGGCCGACTTCCTCACCGAGGGTCATTTCGCGCGGCATCTGCGGCGCATGCGCGGCATCTATCTCCGGCGGCGTGAAGCACTGCTCGAGGGGCTCGAGAGACACTGCCGCGACGTGCTCACCGTGCGCAATGCCGACGCGGGACTGCACGTGGCGACGCTGCTGCCCGACGGAGTACGCGACATGGACGTCCTGGCGCGCATGACGGCGCATGGCCTCACCGCCGTCGCGCTGTCGAAGTGCTATATCGGCACACGACGGCGCAACGGACTTCTCCTCGGCTTCGGCGGATTCGACGAGCGCACGCTCCACACCGCGTCGCGAACGCTCGGCGATGTCATCAGGGCTGCGATCGGCCGGCGGTAGAGGCCGTGCCCTCGATCGCATAGAGCGCGAGCGCGGCGGCGCCACTGGCGAGCTGTATGGTTCGCTCGAAGGCGAATCCGAGCTTCGCCAGGAGCGTTTGCGAGATCTGATTTTCCTGCGAGACAATGGCGACTATACGCGTCAACCCGTGCGCGCGGCGTTCATGCTCGATCGTCGCCGCGGCGGCCTCGAACGCATATCCGCGCGACCGAAAAGCGGGGAGCAGCGCGAAGCCAAGATCCACCTCCTCGAGCGTGTCGCGCTTGAGAATGCCGCAGATGCCGATCGGCTCTCCGCTGTCGCGGAGCGTGACGCAGTACAGCCCGAACCCGCGTTCCGTGTACATCGCCATCGGTCCACGCTCGATGTACGCGCGCGCGTCGTCCACGGTGCGCACGCCGCGGTCGCCGATGTAGCGCAGCCAGTCGCGGTCGTTCACGAGCTCATGGATGAAGTCCGCGTCGTCGGGCGTGAGATGCCGCAGGACGAGACGCTCGGTACGGAGCACTTCCACGGATGGATGCGCGTGATTCA
>DATFHG010000154.1:0-21475 GCA_035248725.1 Gemmatimonadaceae bacterium
CATCGTCTGCGGACTCACCGCGGGCGCATGGCTTGGTGCAGCCGAGGCGCCGACGAAACTCGTCACCACGGGGTTGTCGCCGGTGGTGGTGTCGCTCAGCATGGTGATCGGCGTGTTTCTGGCGCGTTGGAGCCTGCCGGCGCTGATCCAGGGCACGGCGCACGTGGGCGCGGACCTGCGGCAGGCACCCCACCTGGTCGTCTGGGCGGTGCTGGCTGGCTGCCTGTGGTCCGTCGCGAACACGCTCACCATCTTCGCCGTTCGCGACGTTGGCCTCAGCATCGCGTTCCCGCTGTGGAACAGCAACAGCCTGCTCGGAATCTTCTGGGGCGTCACGCTCTTCAGCGAGCTGCACGGCGCCGATTGGCGCCGCTGGCTGGGCGTGGTCGGAGGCGCGCTGCTGATGTTCGGGGGCGCTACGACGCTGGCGCTGGCGTCCGCCGCACACGTCGACGCGCACAACGCCCTGCGCGGCGTCGCGGCCGCGCTCGCGGCGGGAGCGCTGTGGGGCACGATGTACATCCCTTACCGCAAGGCCTACCTCACGGGAATGAGCCCGCTGTCGTTCGTCACATTCTTCACGATCGGCGAGCTGGGGATGATGACGCTGATCGCGGTGACGTTCTCGGGCGGCGTGGCGCCGCTCTGGCGCGAGCTGTCCGGCGCGCGTGACGTGATCTTCTGGCTGCTGGCAGGCGGCTTCGTGTGGGTGATTGGCGATCTCTTCCAGCAGTACGCGGTGAAGTACGCCGGCATCACGCGCGGCATTCCGCTCTCGAACACGAATCAGTTGTGGGGGCTGCTCTGGGGCGTACTCGTCTTCGGCGAGCTGCGAGGCGGGGGCAGCACCCTGTACACGCAGGTGATCGGTGGCTCGATCGTCATGGCGCTGGGCGCGGGCGTGATCGCGCTATCGTCCGTGAGCAGCGCCGAACACTCGCGGTGGACGTCGGCGGCCGAACGCGAGGCAGAGCGGTACGGGGTGGATCCGGAATTCACACGGGCGCGCGTGGTGGGTCGCGAGACGCATGCGGTGCGTCGCAGCTGGGTGGACTGGGTGCTGGTCGGTGGCGCGACCCTGGTGCTGCTCGCCTTCGCGGCAATGGCGCGTGCGCCGCAGCTCGCGGTGCACTGGGGGTGGGCGCTCGTACTCGTCCTCGTCATGCTCGGGATGCTCATGACGTGCGGGCTCGCGTTGTGGAAGACCACGCGGTTCAATTGATAGCGACGACAACAACAACTTCGAACCACTGAGACCCATGAGGTCGAGAATCAACGGTTGGTTGACGGCGGCCTTCATTGCGATCGCATCTGGCGCCACCGCACAGGGCCGTGACGTCTCGCAGCTCGCGGCCCGGCCGAGCGCGCAATGGGTGAAGGACGCGGTCATCTACGAGCTCAATCCGCGCACCTTCTCGACAGCGGGCACGTTCAACGCCATCACTGACCGCCTCGACGACCTACGGGCGCTCGGCGTGACGGTCGTCTGGTTGATGCCGATCCATCCGCTCGGCCAGCTGAAGAAGAAGGGAACCATCGGCAGCCCGTACGCCGTGCGCGATTACTACGCGATCAATCCGTCCTATGGAACGAAGGACGATCTGCGTCGACTCGTGGGCGAAGCACACAAGCGCGGGCTCAAGGTGATCATCGACATCGTCGCGAACCATACCGCGTGGGACAACGTGATGATGTCCACGCCGGCCTACTACCGTCGCGACGCGCAGGGCAAGATCGTGTCGCCGTACGACTGGACCGACGTCGCGGCGCTCGACTACGCCAATCCCGCGACGCGGACGTACATGACCAACATGCTCGTGTACTGGCTGCGCGAGTTCGACCTGGACGGTTTCCGGTGCGACGTGGCCGGCGAGGTGCCAACGGATTTCTGGGAGAACGCGCGCGCGGAGCTGGAGAAGATCAAGCCGGACATCATGATGCTCGCCGAAGCGGCGAAGCCCGAGCTGCTCGCGCGCGCGTTCGACCTGGATTACGCGTGGCCGTTCTACGGCACGATGGCGGACGTGGTCACGAGCGGGCGCAACGCGCAGGACATCGCGCGCACCTGGCAGGAGGAGCGGCGGGCGTACCCGCGCGGTGCCATGCACATGCGCTTCACGGAAAATCACGACGAGGATCGCGCCATCGCGCGGTTCGGCGAGCGCGCTGCCATGGCGACGGACGCGCTGGTGTTCACGCTCGACGGCGCGCCGCTGCTCTACAACGGACAGGAGGCCGGCGACGTCACCGAGTCCGGTGCGCCGGCCTTATTCGAGAATCTGAAGGTGTTCTGGACGGGGGCGGAGCGCCGGCCGGAAATGGTAGAGCTTATCAAGCGACTCGTCTCGCTGCGGCGCGAGCACCCCGCCCTGCGGCAGGGGCAGACAGTGTGGCTGCGCAACTCCGACGAAGACCGCATCGTGACGTTTTTGCGGCGCGACGGCACGGAGGAGTTTCTCGTCGCAGTCAACCTGTCCAACCGCCCCTTCGCCGGCACCGTCGAAGCGAGCGGCACGTATGCGGAGATTCCCACGCCACCGAACGAAGCGCGTGTCGTCGCGCTACCCGCACTCTCGCTCGATGCGTGGGGATTCCGGATATTCCGACGCTAGCAGCCGTTCCGGAATGACCAGCAAGTGGCACGGCCACTACGCGTCGGCGGCCCGCCGGCGCTGAATCCGACGATGTCGCTGTGCCGGTTGATCCCGTTGGCCATCGAGAACAGGTGCGTGGGCAACCAGCCAAGATCCTGCTCCGCTGACGACGCGTTTCGCCAGTATACGCCCTGAAGGGATACAGGGCCCGCGATCCATCCCACGATGTTCCCCGATCGGTTGATGCCTGCGGCTGCGCCGAACGAGCCGGCGGGCGTGGCAAGGATTGTAGCTGGCGCTGAAGCGTTGGCCCAATAGAGCGGCCGGTTCGCGAAACCGTCATAACCGAAGCCGACGACCTCACCAGCGTCATTGATCGCCACGGCATAGGCATACGTGAAGCCGGCAGACGCGAGCAGCACGGGAGGTCCTGAGACCGGCCATTCGACGGCGCGGATGAAACCGAAGGCGTCGGTGCCAGTACCGACGATGACACCCGCGCTATTGATCCCTTGCGCGCCACTCGACCCGTTGGATCCGGCTATCAACGGCAGGCTGGAAACACCGAGCCCGTCCCAACGCACTGCATGGTTGTAGAAGTCCGACGAGTCGCTCGCGCCCACGACGACGCCGGCATCATTGATGGCAAGCCCCATCGAGATGCTGCCGCCGTTGAGCGGGGACAATGAGACCATGCCTGTGCCGGGCGCCCACCGAAACCCGCGGCGTGGAAATCCGCCGGTGTCCGCGATGCCGACGACGACGCTGGACGAATTGAGTGCGTATGCGATGCTGTAGGTCCCGGTCGGCAGCACGCCAAGATCACTGACCGCGCCGCCGGCCCACATGGTGGCGTGCTGCGCACCCGGAACGCGGTTCACGCCGACGATTACACCCTTGTCGTTGATCGCGTTCGCGGCGCTCGAGTCGTAGCCGGATAGAACGCCGAGGTCCGTCACCGACAAACGTGCTGACGATGGTGCCCCCTGGAAAACCGCGAGATCCGGTGTTCCAGGCGATGTCGCCGTCTCAGAACACGCAACGGCGGACAGGGATGCGAGCAACAGCGAAAGTCGGCGGTGGCGCAGCATGCGCTCTCCTGAAGGCGGGACGACGAAAGTGCAGAAGGGACGTTCCCGGAGCGTTCCCGGCGCCGCGTGCGACGGCGCCGAGTCACCGACCGCGCCGTCCTACAGCTCTCTCCGATTCAGCGCTCTGACCGCGTAGTCCGCCGCTCGAGCCGTGAGCGCCATGTAGGTGATGCTCGGATTCTGATTCGCCGTCGACGCCATGCACGCGCCGTCCGTCATGAACACGTTCGGCACGTCCCACAGCTGGTTGTGCTTGTTCAGCACGGACGTCTTCGGATCCTTCCCCATGCGCGCCGTGCCCATTTCGTGGATCACGAGCCCCGGGGCATTGTCCGTTTCGTGAATCGGCTGGATGTCCGTCGCGCCCATCGCCTCCAGCATCTCGGTGGCTGACACCACCATGTCGTCCAGCAGCTTGCGCTCGTTCTCGCCGTACGCCGCCGAGATACGCAGCGCGGGGATTCCCCACGCGTCGACGAGATGCGGATCGATCTCGATGCGGTTCTCGTGCCGGGGCAGCATCTCGCCGAACCCGTACATCGAGAACTTCCACGGGCCGAGATCCCCGATCAACTTCTTCTTGAAGTCCGCACCGAAGCCGGCCGTTCCCATGCCGCGCTGCCAGCCCTCGCGATAGGCGCGACTCTCGAAGCCGTAGCCGCGGATGAAATCCGGGTGCTTGTCCTTCACGTTCCGGAAGCGCGGGATGTACACCGCGTCCGGACGGTGGCCCACTTCGCGGCGATCGCGCGCGTACGGCAGGGTGCCTTCGGCGCCGCCGCCCATGATGTGGTCCATGACGTTGTGCCCCAGCTCGCCGCTGGAGTTGCCCAGACCATTGGGGAATTCCGGCGTCGACGAGTTGAGCAGGATGCGCGCGGACTCCAGCGCGGACGCATTCAGGAAGATGACCTTCGCGTACACCTCGAACATCTGCTTCGTATTCGCGTCCACCACGCGCACGCCTGTCGCGCGTTTCTTCTTGGGATCGTAGATGACACTGTGCACCACGCTGAACGGGCGCAGCGTCAGGCGTCCCGTCTTCTGCGCCACGGGCAGCGTCGCATTGAGACTGGAGAAGTACGACCGCGTGATGCAGCCGCGCTCGCAGTGTCCGCAGAGATGGCACGCCGCGCGGCCGAGGTGATTCTCCGTGATGACGGCCAGGCGCATGTTCGTGATCACGCGCTCGCCGTTGAATTTCTTGAGGAGAATCTCGCGGCTCTTCGCTTCGGCGGCATTGAGCTCCCACGGCGGCATGAACTCCCCGTCCGGCAGCTGGGGCAGGTTTTCCTTGCGCCCCTGAATCCCCACGAAGCGCTCGACGTAGCTCCACCACGGCGCCATGTCGGCATAGCGGATGGGCCAGTCGACGCCCACGCCGTCGCGCGCGTTCCCCTCGAAATCCTGGTCGCTCCAGCGGAAGACGCAGCGTCCCCACATGATCGACCGGCCGCCCACCTGGCGTCCGCGAATCCATGAAAACGGCTTGTCGGGCGGCGTCGAGTACGGGTTGTCGAGGTCGTTGACGAAGAATTTCCCCGAGTACTCGTTGCACGCGCCGCACTGCTTCTGAATCGGCTGATAGCGGTCGATGCGCGAACGATCGCCCATGCCGCGATACCGCATCTCGTACGGACGCACGTGCTCCACGTAATCGACGTTGGGGTCGATCGGGCGACCCGCCTCGAGCACGATCGTCTGCAGCCCTTTCGCGGTCAGCTCTTTCGCGGCCCAGCCGCCGGAGATCCCGGAGCCCACCACGATCGCGTCGTAGGTCAATGGAGGCATGGTCAGACCGCCGGGGTGAAGGGAACGTTGCCGTGATAGCCGTCGAAGAACATCCGCTCCTTCAGCACCCCCTCGTGCACCGGCTTCGAGGTGAAGTAGCCGTACACGGTGAGCTGTTTGAGCCGCGCGAACGCGAGGCCGGGGCCTTCGGTGTCCTCGCGGCGCGTATCGAACTCGTTCACGAGACCGGCCTTCTGCGCTCCCGTCAGCTCGCCGAAGCGCGAGGGCTGCAGCTGTCCCGGCGGTGCCGGTTGCGACGCGACCCACGCGACCGATCGCGCGTCGATCTGATCCAGGCCGGCCAGGAACTTCGCACGTTCCTCGTCGGTCGCCCACTCCGTGAGAATCAGGTCGATGAACTCCGGCACTTTCACGTCGGTGGCGCTCGGCGTGTCGGTGCGCGGGATGATCAGATCGGCGATCTCCGAGACGATCGCCTGCTGTGCCGTGTTGAGGGTGCGGAACGGCACATCCACCGCACGGTGCAGCCGCTCGGCGATGGCCGTCGCGGCTTCGGCGCTGCGCGGGAGAAACGGAATGACCGCCGCGGCGCCGAGGAGTTGAACGAGCTCGCGTCTATGCATGAGTCGGGAGGGGAGAGGACTATGGAGGAGTATCACCGCGCACCCGCGCGGCGCAACTCCATTTGTATGTCCGGATGGCGAGCGGCGTATTCGAGGATCGACTTGCCGGCATCGTCGCGCGCGTTCACATCGGCACCGGCGGCGATGAGCATGCGCAGCGTCTCGACGTCGCCGCTGAAGGCCGGGCCGATCAGTGGCGTGTAGCCGTTGATGGCTCGCGCATTGACGTCGGCACCGTGCGCGATGAGCAATTTCACGAGCGTCGCGGGACAGAGTCCAGCGGCGCGATGCAGTGGCGTGTAGTTGTCGTCGCCGTGGCGGCGGGGATCTGCGCCCGCGTCGAGCAGCGCGCGAACGACGAGCGTGTTGTCATGTCGAGTACACCCACGGGTCGCTTCGGAGAGGACGTACCCTTTGCCGCCCGCGTTCGGATCGGCCCCCTGCTCGAGCAGGACGGCCACCTGCTCGACGTTCCCCGCCAGGGCCGCCGCCGCGAGTGCGTCGGCGTTCGGGCTTGCCGACGAGGCGAGCAAGAGCTTCGTGATTTCCGCGTTGTCGCGTTGACTGGCGGCCCGCAGCGGAGTGAGGTGATTCCCATCGGGACGATTCACGCGGGCACCCGCGCCGAGAAGCGCTTTCACCGTCTCGATGCTGCCGGCCTGGATGGCGGCGACAAGCGGCGTCGGTCCATGCGGCGAAGAGGCTTCGACGTTCGCGCCGGCCGCGATCAGGGCCGCGACGCCGTCGGCAAGACCGGCCTGCGCGGCGCTGACGAGCACGGGGGTGCCCTCCTGATCGCTCGCATTCGCGGCGGCGCCGCCCTGCAGCGCCTCCCGCAGCGCGGCCACGTCCCGCGCACGCACCGCGTTGAGGAGCGCGTCCGCTTTCGCCCCCGCTTCGTCTTGCGCGCCACGAGCCACGAGCAGCGCCGCAACAGCCACATGGTCGGCATCGTTCCGCTGTTGCGCCCAGCGTAGCGCGGTCCAGCCATTGCGGTCATGCGCGTTCACGTCGGCGCCTGCGTCGATGAGTGCACGCACGATTCCCGTGTCACCCATCGTCGCCGCCGACACGATCAGGGGCGGAGATGCCGGAGCCGCAGCACGCGGGGCGCGATCGCGCGCGTTTGGATCCGCACCGTGTGCCAGCAGGTATTCGACGATCGTCGATGCCGACGCGCGGATGGCGAGCGCGACGTCGTGCGCGGCCGGCTTGGCGCCCGCGTCCACCAGCAAGGCGACTGTCTCGGCATCCCTGTTCAGCACCGCCAACGACAGCGGAGTGATGGCAAAGGCATCCGGTTCGTCGAGGCGTGCACCGTGCCGCAGGAGGATGCGCACTACCTCGGGGCTGCGCCCCTGAACGGCATAGTGCAGTGGTGTGTACCCGACGTCGGATTTCGGCAGCTCCTGCATCCAGCTGACGAACGCGAGCAACTCGCGCAGATCGCGACGCGGCACCTTCGCATTGACGTCCGCGCCGCGCGTCAGCAGGTCCTCTGCCAGCTGCGCGTTCCCGCTCGCCGCCGCGCGCATCAAGGCCGTCATGCCGTGCTCATCGCGACGGTCGATGCCGATGCGTCCACAGCCGATGATCGCGATGCCGGACAAGGCGGTAGCCAATAACACCCGGCAGGTGGCCAGACTCACGAGGTCCAACGTACTGCCTCGCGTTGCGTGCCGTCCAGCGTTAGCATCTGCCCCGACCGACGACTCACGACCCGCGACGACCCGAGATGAGCATCCTGCAGCAGTGGAAGGCCCTCGACGCACGCCAGCGCAGCGCATTCCTCGCCAGCTTCCTGGGCTGGACGCTGGACGCGTTCGATTTCTTCCTGATGGTGTTCATGCTCCGCACGATCGCGGCGGAGTTTCATACGGACGTGAAGGCGGTGGCCCTCGCCGTCACCCTCACGCTGGCGCTGCGCCCCCTGGGCGCCCTCGTATTCGGCATTCTCGGCGACCGGTATGGACGGCGCGGCGTCCTGATGCTCGACATCCTGCTCTTCTCCATCCTCGAATTCGCCTCGGCGTTCGCGCCGACGCTTACCGCGCTCATCATCCTGCGCGCCGCATTCGGCTTCGCGATGGGCGGTGAGTGGGGACTCGGCGCGTCGCTCACGATGGAAACCATCCCGCCGAGCGCGCGCGGCCTGGCGTCCGGCATCCTGCAGGAAGGCTACGCGTGCGGATTCCTTCTCGCGTCCGTCGTCTACGGCCTGCTGTTCGATGTGATCGGCTGGCGTGGCATGTTCATGGTGGGCGTGCTGCCCGCGCTGCTGGTGCTGTACATCCGCCGCAACGTGCAGGAGTCGCCCGCATGGGAGAGCATGCGTACGCGCCCGCGCCGGTCGTACGGCGCCGTGTTGAAGAACCATGCGGGCCTCTTCCTGTACGTCGTCGTGCTCATGACCGCGTTCAACTTCTTCAGTCACGGAACGCAGGATCTCTATCCCACGTTCCTGCAGGTGCAGCACAAGTTCTCCACGCATACGGTGAGCACCATCGCCATCATCGCCAACATCGGGGCGATCATCGGCGGCGTCATCTTCGGGACGCTCTCGCAACGCATCGGTCGACGGAAGGCAATCGTGATCGCGGCACTGCTGGCGCTCCCGATCATCCCGTTGTGGAGCTTCAGCACCAGCGTGGTCCTGGTCGGGCTGGGCGCATTCCTGATGCAGATCTCCGTGCAGGGCGCGTGGGGAGTGATCCCCGTACACCTCAACGAGCTCTCGCCCGACGAGGTGCGCGGGACGTTTCCCGGCTTTGCCTACCAGCTCGGCAACCTCTTCGCGTCGGCGAACGCGACGCTGCAGGCCGGCTACGCACAGAACCACGGGGGCAACTACGGGCTCGCGCTGGCCGTCGTCGCCGCTGTCGCCGCCGTGGCGATCGCGATCCTCACCGCCGTCGGCAAGGAGTCGCACGGCGTACAGTTCGGCGCCTAGTCCGACAGCATACGCCGCGCGAGATCCATCGCGGCCTGTGCGCTGCGGTACCTGATCTCCTCGCGATCGCCCCAGAGCTGCAGCTTTCTCGGCTCGAAACGGTCGCGATACGCGGCGCAAATCCATACGAGCCCGACGGGTTTCTCCGCAGTTCCACCATCCGGACCAGCGATGCCCGTGATCGATAGCGCGAGGTCGGCGCCGAAGCGGTTCCTCGCACCCTCGGCCATCGCGCGCACGACCTCCTCGCTGACTGCGCCGTGCGATCGCAAGTCCGCCTCCGTCACACCAAGCGCGTCGCGCTTCGCGTCGTTGGCGTATGCGATCACGCCGCCGACGAACACGTCGCTGGAGCCGGGGATGGCCGTGAGACGCGCGCCGAGCAGTCCGCCCGTGCAGCTCTCCGCGACGGCGACCCGCACGCGCTTGCGCCGGCAGAGATCCAGGACCACGGCCGCGAGATCCTCCGTGTTCTCGCCGTAGACGAACTCTCCGATCACGGCGTACAGCGCGCGGGCCGCGCGCTCCAGCGCGGCGTCTACGTCGGGGCCTGACCTCGTGATCCGCAGGTCGGTGCCATCCACGCCGGGCAGATACGCCAGCGATCCCTCGCCCTTGAGCGAACGCAGCGTAGCGTCGGCTTCGACGCGATCCGCGATCGCGGACTCGCCGATGCCGGTGGTGCGCAGCGTTCGCGACCTGATCGAGTTTCCTGCGGCGCCTGCGAAGCGGTCCCGCAGGAGCGGAATGACGGTGTCCTCGGTCATCCCGCGCATCTCGCGGGGCACACCGGGCAGCATCACGAGCCAGCGGCCGCGATCGTCCTCGATGAACGCTCCCGGCGCCGATCCGTGCCTGTTCTCCAGCTTGCGCGCGCCCATGGGGAGCAGCGCCTGACGGCGATTCGACTCGGGCATGTCGCGCCCGAACCGTTTGCGCCAGCGCTCGCGCATCCAATTCATGTGGGCCTCGTCCAGCTCCAGGGCACGGCCAAACGCGACGGCCACGGCGTCGCGCGTCATGTCGTCCTCCGTGGGTCCCAGGCCGCCGGTAGTGATCACCGCGCCCGTCCGGTCCAGCGCCTCACGAATGGCAGCCACGATGGCGTCCACCGTGTCGCCGACCGACGTCCGGCGCGCGAGCGCCACGCCGAGCTCCGCGAGACGGCGCGCGAGGTACGCGCCGTTGGTGTCGTTCGTGAAGCCGAGCAGCAGCTCGTCGCCGATGGTGAGCAGCTCGACGGCTGGCGCGCCGGTGGGGCTCACTTCGCGATGCGCGCTCCCGTCAGCTGCGCCAATGCGCTGAGCGTGGTCTGCGCGGCGTTGAGGCCGAGCCGGAAGTCCTTGTCGCTGTACGTGGTGAAGACGTCCGTCGGCTGGTGCCACTGGGGATCCCACCCGGCCCCGATCTGCGCGCCGCGCTCGTTCTCGCGGAGCGAGATGGCCGGACACAGATCCTGGAAGGGCGCCGAGTCCGTGTTCGTCATGTGCGGTCCTACGTTCGCGGGATAATCGGTCGCGTACTTCTCGTTCGACAGCTGAAAGAACGTCGCGAGCTTCTGGGATTCCTGCGCCATCTTCGAGTTGATCTGGAACTCGATGTTCACGTCGGCCTCGGGACGCTGCTCGGCGCTCATGCTCCCGTCCGGTCGTGGCATGCCGTGATCGAACATCATCATGTCGTGCTGGATCATGCCGAGCCATTTCGGTTCCGGATACTTGCCCGATCCGGCGGGCGACTCGATGCCCTGCAGCTGCGCGCGCTGCGCGACGTAGGCGCGGGCGCCGTTGAGGCCCGTCTCCTCGTTGTTCCAGAGCGCGAAGCGGATCGACCGATCGGTCTTCACATCGGGGCTGCTGAAGACGCGCGCCACCTCCATCACGAGCGCGGTGCCCGACCCATCGTCGTTCGCGGCTTCGCCCCAACCGTGGCCGTCCATGTGGCCACCGATGATGTACATCTCCTCCGGGTGGACGCTGCCGACCTTCGTGCAGTACACCTCTTCGCGACGGCCGGGCGTAGTGGGCTGCGCGTCGATCGCACGAATCCGCGCGTCCGGCTGCCTGAGGGAATCGGTGTTCACGCCCGTGGGCATCCGGACGCCACGCATGCGCGCTCCGCCGGCGCCGAAAGCGCTCGTCGGCCTCGGCGGACGGTCCGCGCCGGGGACCGGCGTGGGGCGTGGCGTCGGCTGGTAGTCGTAGATGATGCGTTCGGTGTTGGTGCAGCCGTAGCTCTTGAGCTGCGCCTCGATCCAGTCCACGGCGGCGCGATTGCGATCCGTGCCCTGCCGGCGGTCACCGAATTGCGTCAGGCCCTTCACCGTCGCCTTGTATTTCTCGAGCTCGAGCCGCGCGACGAGCTGCTGTGGGACGTCCATGGAGTCAGCGGGAGCTTGTGCGTCGAGGCTCGCTACGCTCAGCGCTACGGTGGATAGCAGGAGGCAGGTTCTCATTTTCACAATCACGGATTGAGCCAGTAGTTGACCTTGAGAACGTAGATGTTGTCCGGACGCGTGGCGAACAGCGCCGAACGATCCCGGCCGAACGCAAAGTCCCCGATGGGAGCGTAGCCGAAGCGACTCTGCTGCCAGGCCAGGAACAAGGTCGATCCCTCGCGCCATTCCCACCGCAGCACGGCATTGCCGCGCAACGAGCGGAGGTTGAAGTCGAGATCCGGCACGGCGCCCGCGTACGGCACGAAGTCGAAGGTCCGCGGCGCGACGAGCTGGCGCGCATCCCCGTAATCGCCCGCCGAGATGAGCGGCTGGAGATAGCTCTCGAACGACAGCGTCGGAGAGAAGGTGACATTGAGGCGCGTCTCCATCGAGAGCTCTGTCTGATGGAGCGGCGCGAAGACATAGCGCACGCCGTACGTCGGCGTGTACGAGGCATCTGCCTCAGACGAGACAAACTGCGCGGGCACGAAGGCGCGCGTCAGGTTCGGACCGATCGTCAGATTCCACCACGTGGACGACTTGAAGCCGACGTTCGCGCCCGCGTTCTCGGTCCAGCCCTTGGCCTCGGTCCACTCGTAGGCCGCGAAGGCCGACGTGGTCACCGCCTTGCGCGCGTCGCTCGACAGCTGCGCCACGAGCGTCGTCCACCCCGGGCGCCCCGCGATCGGGCCGCCGCGCGTCAGGCGGTCATCGAACGAGTGAAAGAACCGGTTCAGCGTGAGGTTGAACCGCCAGTAGTTCAACGTGGTGACATCCAGCGATGGGAAATATCCGGTGAGGATCGGCTCCCAGGCGCTGTTGTGCTCCGTGCGAAACGCGTTGTTGAACAACCAGCGGCGGAAGACTTTTCCCGGCTTGTTCTGCAGGTAGAGCAGGTTCACCTGCGCGTCGCGCCGGTCGGTGCGGTACGAAAAGCCCAGGTCGTTCACCTCGTACCCGGGGCTCGTCACCGCGGCGGCCAGCGAACCGCGCCAATGCTCCCCGCCCTGCTTCTCGAGCGTCATGCTCGTGGAATAGCCGAACAGGCTCGTCGCGCTGGAATCCACCGCGAGATGCAGAGCGTCGGGACGCTGGAAGAAATGATTCGACGCGGTCTGCACCAGGAGGATGGACTCCGGCGTTCCGCTGATGTTGCTGAACTCCGCGTCACCGGACACGGCCCAGGTCCGATTGCCGAACTCGTGTCGGAAGTCGGTGCCGCCGGCGATCGCATCGGACCGCAGAAACGGGCGTGTGAACTCATCGAGATCGCGATGCACCGCCGTGAACGCGCCTCCGATCAGCGAGCGTCCATCGTTCAGCTCGCGCCGCGCGCGCGTCACGAAGTACTGCGACAACGGCTCCGCCGTCGCCGTGGAGTCCACGAACGTACTCGCTCCCGTCATCGTGCGGAAACGCGATTCCTCGCGCGCGGTCACCGCCGCCAGCGAGCCCACGGACCAGCCCTGCACCTTGCCCGACAATTTCGCGGCGCCGAGGATCGTGGTCTGGGTCGGTACGTCGGCCATGGGGCTTTCGGGAAACAGCGTCGGCGCACGACCGATGCGTCGGCTGTAGAACATCTGACCGCCGCTCGTGTTGCCGAGCCCGAAGTCGAAGATCTCGCTGCCCTCGAGGAAGAAGGGGCGCTTCTCCTCGAAGAACGTCTCGTACACGCCCAGGTTCACGACCGCCGGATCGACCTCCACCTGGCCGAAGTCTGGATTGAGCGTGGCATTGAGCGTCAGGTTCGACGCCACGCGGTACCGCATGTCCAGACCGGCATCCGCGAACTGTTCGTGATTCGTGCGGAATGGATTCGATCCCGGATTCACGTATTCAGCGCGCGAGACCACATAGGGCAGCAACTCGAGCCGGCGTCCGGCGGCGATGTTGCGCAATCCCGTGAGGTGTCCGTACATCGGCACGCCACCGCTGGATTTCTTGGGGATGAACGTCGACACGGCGTACTCGTTTCGGCGGCCGATGATCCGTTCGAACTGCACGCCCCACGTCTGCGCCGAGTCGCGCGAGAATCGCAGCTGGCTGAAGGGAACGCGGTACTCCGCCGTCCAGCCCGCGGAGTCCACGGATGTCGCCACGTCCCAGACGGCGTCCCAGGAATTGTCGTCGGTCTCGATCGTTTTCACTTCATCGCGTTTCACGCCGGCTGGGTTGACGTCGAAGCCGAACGCGGTGCGGTGATCGTGGTAGCTGTCGAGCATCAATCCGAACCAGTCCGAATCGCCCAGCGGCCCGTCGCGCCGTCCCAGTCGCGCGGTGATGCGGCCGGAGTCCCACAGACGCACGCCGACGTACAGCGCGTCGTCGTCGTACAGCACGCGCACCTCGGTGCGTTGCGACGCCGGCTTCCCTTCCTCAGGGTCGATCTGCGTGAACTGGTCGGTGACCGGCGCGGACCGCCACGCGATCTCGTCGAGGCGACCATCGATGCGAATCGGTCCCGATGCACGGACCGCGACGCTGACGGGAAGCGGCCGCGTGTTGGTGTCGGCCGGTGTCGCGCGCTGCGCGAACGCCAGCGTCGCCGGCGCGACGATCAACAGAACCAGCGATGCGACGCGCATATCAGCCACGACCGTCTACGACTTGTGGGTTTCTGACGCGAGCGCCGGCTTCGTGCGCAACAGATATCCGTAATCGCGCAGATAGATGTAGAGCGAGTACAGCGTCAGCGCGACCGCAGCCACCATCATCAGGACCGCCACGATCCCGTTGAACGTCGCGAAATCACGCCAGAAGGTGCCGTGCCAGGCGCGCTCGCGCGCCATCGTCGCCAGCGCGAACCACGTGTACGCGGCGCCGGTCCAGAAAAGCTGGATGAAGGTCTTCCACTTCGCCGGCCAGATCGCCGAGATCACCACGCCGCGACGCGCCGCGTACGACCGGAACCACGTCATCGTCACTTCGCGACCCAGGATGATCGCCACCACCCACCACGGCAGGCGCACGTCGCCGATGGGCGTGTGGAAGGGCAGATCGTGCGCGAGGAAATACATCGGCACGAATGTGCCGAGGAGCAGGAGCTTGTCCGCGAGCGGATCGAGCATCCGCCCGAGATCGGTCTCCTGCTTGCGTCGGCGGGCCAGGTAGCCGTCGACCCAGTCCGTGAGCGCCGCGGTGGTGAACAGCGCGAAGGCGACGATGCGCGCCGATGACGTCGGGACGAACGGCAGCGCCGCGATGAGCGGCGTGATGGCAATACGCCCGACCGTCAGTCCGTTGGGAAGATTCATGGAGTCGTGAGCCGGGAGACGGGGGCCGGGAGTTCGCCCGTACCACTCCCAACGCCCAACTCGCCACTCCTCAGGCTAACGCTTTGAGCACGAGTTTGCTCACGGCTTTGAGCGTATCGAACACGCCTTCACCGGTCACCGCGACGGCCTCGAAGTACGGCGCGCGTTCCACCCACACCCCGTTCACCTGCTCCACGAGGTTCTCGCCGGAATGAAATGGATCGGGTGTGACGCGCTGCTTGGCGGCGTCCGGCACTTCCCACCCCGGATTCATCGCGGCCTGGAGATCCTTGATCGGCGCGGCGTTCGGCAGGTCGCGCTTGTTGTACTGGATGACGAAGGGCATCTTCGTGAGGTCGTACCCGTACTCGGCCATGTTGTCGTACAGGTTCTGCATGGCCTCCTGGTTCGCCTCCATGCGCTCCAGCTGCGAGTCGCCGACGAACACGATGCCGTCGACACCTTTGAGGATCAGCTTGCGGCTGGCGTTGTAGTAGACCTGCCCCGGCACGGTGTAGAGATGGAAGCGCGTCTTGAAGCCGCGGATCGAGCCGAGATCCACAGGCAGGAAGTCGAAGAACAGCGTGCGTTCCGTCTCCGTCGCCAGCGAGATCAGCTTGCCGCGCGTGTCCGGCGTGACCTTGCCGTAGACGTGCTCCAGGTTCGTCGTTTTCCCGCCGAGACCGGGACCGTAATACACAATTTTGCAGTTGATCTCGCGTGATGCGTAGTTGATCATCGACATGCTGTCGTTCTCCTATTGGAACAGCTTGTCGATTTCGTCGTCCGCTCCGGCGAGGAGGCCCGGTTTGGCGGGTCCGCCGGCGGCGTCGCGCGAGAACACGGCATCGAAGAGCTTCGCGAGCTCGACGACCACTTCCTTCATCTTGAGACGCACGAGCCCGAGCGTGGTGCGGTTGTCGAACAGCACCACGAGGATCACGCGCCGCGCCACGTCGGCGAGATACATCGACTCCTTCTCACCCTGGTGGAACAGGGAGTTGAAGTCGTTCTCCCCGATGAGCTTTGCCAGCTGATCGTTGGCGCTGAAGTCCGCCGCCGTCAGCGTCGCGAAGGTGGTCGGATCGAACTTGGGCGCCTCACCGACCGTGGCCACGAGCTGCCCGGTGCGGTCGACCAGCAGCGCGCAGCGCGCGCTGCTGTCGTTGAGAAACCGCTGGAGCGACTGGGTGATTGCGCCGAAATCGTCTTCGGTGAACGACCAGCTTGCGCTGCCTACGGGCATCGATGGGGAGTCGGGAGTCGGGAGGCAGGAGCCGGGAGCGACAACCGGAGAGGCCCGGCCTCCCGGCTGTCGGCTCCCGGCTCACAACTCGGTGCAGAAGTTACACGTCCGGGCGACAAATGGAAAAGAGACAATGTCACAGCGCGGCTTGCATGCGCCGCAACAGGCGCTCCGCCCGGCGCCGCAGCGACGGGTGCTTTTCCCACCGCAGGTATTCGCTCAGGATCTGCGCCGTTTCGAGCCCGTGCTGCCCGCCGAGGTAGCCCAGCGCCGCCAGACGGCGCAGCGGCCTGGGATTGAACAGATCGCGGCGACAGCGCTGCAGCTGAATGCTCCACAACACGAGACCGGCCAGCATGCCGCCGACGAATCCCGCGGTGACAAACCGCTTGTGTCGTGCGGTCCGCCGGCGTCCATGCCGTCGCATGTAGCGGCGCCAGTCGCTCACATCTGCCTCCGCGCCGACAACGCCTGCGCGATGGACGCGCCATCCGCGTATTCCAGGTCTCCGCCCACGGGCAGGCCGCGAGCGATCCGCGATACGAGGAGGGTGGCGTGGCCGTTCTCGCCGACCACGCGCGCCAGCTCGCGCTGCACATAGACTGCGGTCGCCTCGCCCTCCATGCTCGGATTCGTCGCCACGATCACCTCACGCACGCCGCCGTCGTGCACCCGCTGCACGAGCGAGACGACATTCAGCTGCTCGGGACCGACGCCGTCCAGCGGCGCGAGGCGGCCGCCCAGCACATGGTACACACCCCGAAACTCGCCCGCGCGCTCGATCGCGCCGATGTCCGACGCCTCTTCCACCACGCACAGCAGCGCCTGGTCGCGGCGCGGGTCCCGGCAGATGGAACAGAGCGCGTCCTCCGTGAGATTGTTGCAGCGTTCGCACGCGCGGATGCGCTCGTTCAGCGTCAGCAGCGATTCTGCCAGGCGCCGGCTCTGCTCGCGCGATTGCTTGAGCAGATGATACGTGAGTCTCAGCGCGGTCTTGCGGCCGATGCCAGGAAGCTTCGACAGCTCGTTCGCGAGATCATCGATCGCCGACATTCAGAACGGCAGCTTGAACGGAAGGTTCAGCCCGCCGGCGAGCTTGCTCACCTGTGACTGCGCCTGCTCCTGCGCCTTCCGCTGCGCATCGGCAACGGCAACGGTGATGAGATCCTCGAGCATCTCCGTATCGGACGAGTTCACCACCGACGGGTCGATCTTGATGCGCTTGAGTATGCCCTGCCCGCTGACGTCGGCGGTCACCATCCCGCCGCCGGACGTGCCGGTCAGTGTCATGGCCTGCAGCTCTTCCTGGATTTTCTGATATTGGCCCTGCATCTCCTGCGCTTGCTGCAGGAGCTTCATTATATCACGCATCTTGGCACTCCTGGACTCACGTAAGCTACTGGCTGGAAAGCATTTAGGGGAGAGGCTGCAGCCTCTCCCTATTCTGCGATTTCCAGATCGAGAACATCGATCGCCGCATCCAGGAGCGCGTCCTTGCGACGGAGCATGTTGAGCCGCTCCGACTTCACCATCTCATCGGTGACGCGACGCGGTTTCTCCGAAGGCGCCGCGCCGGCCGACGGCGCCCGGAAAACCGCGACGGACGTGATGCCGTCGAACCATTCACCGAGAATGGCGGCGATGTCCGCCCGGGATTGGTCGATGGCTTTGGCGTGAAAGTCGTTCGGCTCGTCGAGCTTGATGGTGAGGTCGCCCTTCCCGGTGATGGCATGTGGCGACGCGGCTTCCAGCGCCGCAACCACCAGCGCCTTGCCCAGCGTTCGAAAGCGGGCGACGAGGTCGTCCCATCGTCCTGTCAGCGCGGCCAGGTCCGGGGCGCGGCGAGGTTCGGCGGCTGGCGGCGACGCATGCGACACGGTGGGCATGACGATCGGAGCAACCGCCGCCTGCACACTTTCGCCGGACGAAGCCCGCGCGCCCGATCGCGACGGCGCGCCGGAGTGCGATGGCTCCGGCGGCGCAGGACTCGCTGTTTTCGCGCGGTCTGGTCCTTTCGATCCGCCCTTCGGTCCGTCGTCGGGTCCGCCGGTACCGTCCTTCAAGGCCTGCAAGACGTCCTCGAGCTCGACCGTCCGATCCATGAGCGCGAAGCGCACCAGCATGGTCTCGACCAGGAGCTGCTGCTGGCCGCTGCGCTTGAAGCGAATCTCCATCTCGCCCATAACGTTCAGCATGCGCAGCACGTCCGCCGGCGCCAGGCGATTCTTGCGCGCCTCGAGCTCCGTGCGCGCATGATCGGAGATTTCGGGCACGTCGCTGCCAAGGCTGATGCTCAGCTGGGCACGCAGCATCTCGCCGATACCCGCCATGAACTGCCCGAAGTCGACGCCTGCATTCGCCAGGCGCCCACTCAGCGTGAACACGTCGCCCGCGCGCCGCTCGGCGATGATGTCCAGGACAGCGAGATACTCGTCCTCGGGCACGAGGCCGAGCGCGTCGCGCGTCGCTGCCGCCGTCAGCGACCGACCGCCCATGGCGAGCACCTGGTCCGTGAGACTCAGTGCGTCGCGCATCGACCCGTCCGCCGCGCGCGCGATCATCCCGATGGCTTCGGGCTCCGCCTTCAGCTGTTCCTGCTGCAGGACGTTCTCCAGGCGGGCGCGGATGTCCGCGGGTCCGATGCGCTTGAAGTCGAAGCGCTGCAGCCGGCTGAGCACGGGCGCCGCCGACTGCGCGATCTTCTGCGGCTCCGTGGTGGCGAACACGAAGACCACGCGCGGCGGCGGTTCTTCGAGAATCTTGAGGAGCGCGTTCCACGCCTCGCGCGTGAGCATGTGCGCCTCGTCCACGATGTAGACCTTGTACCGGTCCTCGCCGGACGGCGCGTACATGGCGCGTTCGCGCAGCTCTCGCGCGTCATCCACGCCGCGATTCGATGCGGCGTCGATCTCGACGACGTCCAGGGAGGCGGAGCCGCCCCAGATGCGCTTGCAGCTCTCGCAATCGCCGCATGGTTCGCCGCCAGGCGCTCCGCGCTCGCAGTTGAGCGCCATCGCCAGCACGCGCGCGAGCGTGGTCTTGCCGACGCCACGCGGGCCGGAGAGCAAGTAGCCATGCGCGATGCGCTTCGCCGCGATCGCTCCCTTGAGTGTGTTCGAGACGTGCGACTGCACGGCGACGTCGGCGAACTTCCGGGGGCGGTATTTCCTGGCGAGCGCGATCATGGGGATCGTCAATCTACTGTCCGCTTCCGCGGGCGGCAGCCAACCGGAGAACCAAAAAAAAGAGGCCCTGTCTTGCGACAGGGCCCCGAATGCCCCAGGCCTTCGAAGCGACGAAAGACATCTCATGCCGCTGCTACCTTTCGGTCCTGACGGAGTTAGAGAGCTGACGCCCTCCGGGACCTGGGACGCAGGGAATATAGCCGCTTACGGCTTCTTCTTCACGTCGATGGTCGGACGGGACACCTCGACTTGCTTGTGGCCCGTGATCACCGGTTTGTCGACGACGACGGTGTCCTTCTGCATCGTCACCGTCGGAACGGACACGGTGTCCTTCGTCATCCCGACGTCGATGTTCGGGACATTGAGGCCGCGCGACGTGTCGCGTGCCGTATCCACTTCGCCGTTTGCCGTGTAGGTCTTGCCGCTGTTGCACGCGGCGAGCAGAACCATCGCCGCCACGAGTGCCGTTGTCCGCATGAGATCCTGCCGGTCTGAGTCAGGCGGACGGAAGGGCAAGCGCGGTGCCAGTGTCGGCGCTCAGGGCGGCGCCCGGGCAGTTTACATTGTGTGGGTCCCCATAATATGACCGCGCCCGTCATCCGCACGCCCGAAGAGTTCGCTCCCGTCGACCGACGGACGATCCTCATCGCCGTGCTCGCCGTCCTGATCGCCATCGGGGCCGGACTCGCCGCCGAAGTGCTCACCCGGCTCATCGGCCTCGTCACGAACCTGGCGTTCTACGACCGGGTCTCCACCGTGTTCGTGTCTCCCGGCGAAGGACATCGGCACGCCGCGGCGCTGCTGCTCATCCCGATCCTCGGCGCGCTCGTCGTCGGCGTCATGGCGCGCTACGGCTCGGCGGCCATCCGCGGACACGGCATTCCGGAAGTCATGGAGAAGGTGCTGTTCGGCGAGAGCCGGATCTCGGCACGCGTGCTCTTTCTCAAGCCGCTCTCCGCGGCCATCGCGATCGGCACCGGCGGCCCATTCGGCGCCGAAGGTCCGATCATCGCGACCGGCGGAGCGCTCGGCTCCGTGGCCGGCCAGCTGCTCACGATCACGACCGACGAGCGCAAGACGCTGCTCGCCGCAGGCGCGGCCGCTGGTATGGCCGCGACGTTCGGATCGCCGGTGAGCGCCGTGCTGCTCGCGATCGAGCTGCTGTTGTTCGAGTACCGCGCGCGGTCGCTGATACCGGTGGCGCTCGCCGCGGCGGCCGCCGCGAGCGTGCGCGTCGCCTTTCACGGCACCGCGCCGGTCTTCGCGATTCCCGATCTCGCGCAGCCCGGCCGTGTGTCGCTTGCCGCCTACACCGTGCTTGGCGTGATCATCGGCGTGTGCGCGGCGGGGATCACGCGGTTCACGTACGGGCTGGAAGATCTCTTCGAGCATGTCGGGTCGCGGCTGGGCATCCACTGGATGTGGTGGCCGGCGATGGGCGCCGTCGTCGTCGGCGTGGTTGGCCTCGTCGAGCCGCGCACGCTCGGCGTGGGCTACGAGAACATCATGGGCGCGATCGGCGGCAGGATCACGGGAGAAGCCCTGCTCATCCTCGGGCTGCTCAAGTTGCTGTCGTGGGCCGTGTACCTCAGCAGCGGGACGTCGGGCGGCACGATGGCGCCACTCTTCACGATCGGCAGCTGCATCGGCGCATGGATCGGGCTCGTGGTTTCGCACGCAGTCCCGGCGCTCGGCGTCAACCCGCAGGTGGCCGGCCTCGTCGGCATGGCCGCGATGTTTGCCGGCGCCTCGCACGCGCTGCTCGCGTCGATCATCTTCGCGTTCGAGACCACGCGGCAGCCGCTCGGCATGCTGCCGCTGCTCGCCGGCTGCACCGCGGCGTATCTCGTCGCGATGTTCGTCAATCGCCACTCGATCATGACCGAGAAGCTGGCGCGGCGCGGCGCGCAGATCCGCACCGAGTATTCGGTCGACTACCTGTCGCACGTCCCGGTGCGCGACGAGATGACGACCGATCTCGTGACGCTGAAGGCCAAGCACACGCTCGCCGCCGCGCGCTCCTTCCTTGCGTCGAATCCGCAGGGCACGCATCAGGGCTTCCCCGTGCTCGACGACGCCGGACTGCTCGTCGGCGTCGTCACGCGCCGGGATCTGCTCGATACCGGGCACCCGGAAGGGCGCACGATCGCGGAGATCATCCGCCGGGCGCCCATCGTCGTGTTCGAGGACAGCACGCTGCGCGACGCCGCGGACCAGATGGTGATCGAGCAGGTTGGACGTCTGCCCGTGGTGCGCCGCGACGATCCGCGGATCGTGGTGGGCATCGTGTCGCGCAGCGACCTGCTCGCCGCTCACGTGCCGCGGCTCCAGGCGGCGCGC
>DATFHG010000155.1:0-35154 GCA_035248725.1 Gemmatimonadaceae bacterium
GACCCGTAGAGCGCCGCCGCGTTCGGACCCTTGAGCACGGACACGGACGCGATGTCGTCCGGGTTGATGTCCTGCGCGGTGTTGCCGTAATCGTACCCGCCGTAACCGCGCTGCGTCGTGCTCGGATTGTAGTTCGAGTTATCGACCGGGATGCCGTCGACCACGAACAGCGGCTGGTTGTTGCCGTTGATGGAGGTCGCGCCGCGGATGACGATGCGAGCAGATCCGCCCTGCGTCGTCGCGGTCGTGACGTCGATGCCGGCGATCTTGCCCGACAGCGCCGACACGAGGTTCGTCGTGCGCGCACCTTCCGTCAGCGACGCGGAATCGATCGTCTGCTGCGCGACACCGAGGGCCTTCTTCTCCTTCTCGATGCCGAGCGCCGTGACGACGATGCCGGTGAGCTGCGTGGCGGCGGTGTTCAGGACGAAGTCCTGCGTCACCGCGCCGGACGTCAACGTGATCGTCGCCGACTTCGGGTTGAAGCCAAGACGACGCGCCGTGAGGACGACCTGCTGCCCGTTCGCGGGCACCGAGAACGAGTACTGCCCGCGCTCGTTCGTGGTGGCACCAACACGAAGAGTCGGAATGCTCACGCTGACGGCTTGCAGCGGAGTTCCCGACTCTCCCGTGACGGTACCGGATACCGTGGTGTTCTGCGCCTGTGCGATCGCCGGAGCAGCGGCGACCAGTGCGCACAGCACCTTGACCATCCCCTTGAAGGAGGTCGACATGTGCTATCCTCTTGCGGCTGGACTCAAACCTCGCGTGCTCGCAACGCTCACCTTCGAGCGCCTATTGAGCTCGCGAAGCCACCCAACCAGTTCGTGATGAAGGATTTGTAGTGGAGGCGGCGATCCACCCTGGATCACCACACCTGCTCAACTCCGGCGAATGCCCACTCAGTCACTTGCCCGTTCTGGGAGACAACGGACAATCCAAGTGGCGGCCCCGGGAATGGAGCGTCCGGACGGACGCTAAGATTTTAGATGGTAGCCCACATTCCCGCAACGCTTTAGCAGCGCCCTGCCCCACACCTCATACCGTCTCGACCTTGAGCGTATTGGTTGTGCCCGGTACGTCGAACGGGACGCCAGCCGTCACGACGACTTGATCACCCGGCTTCGCCAATCCACGACGCGTCACCGCCTCGAGCGCCATGCGAACCATCTCGTCATAGGACTTGGCGTGGGGCACCAACTCGGGCACCACACCCCAGATCAGGGCCAGCTGCCGATAGGTCCGCGGGACGTCCGTGAGCACGAGAATGGGCACGTTCGGCCGCTGTGACGCCACCACCCGGGCGCTGAATCCGCTCTTCGTGAACACGATCAACGTCGGCGCGCCGAGCATGCGCACCGCGGCACTGCTCGCGGCTGCGATCGCGAATTCCGTGGACACCGACGTTCCGCGCGGCTGCCGCTCATCGCGCCGCGATGCGGGATGCCGCTCGATCTCGGCGATGATGCGCGTCATCGCCTCCACGGCAAGGCGCGGGTACTGACCCGCCGCGGTCTCGGCCGACAGCATCACCGCGTCCGTGCCGTCGAGTATCGCGTTGGCGACGTCGCTCGCCTCCGCGCGCGTGGGCCGCGGATGCGTGATCATCGACTCCAACATCTGCGTCGCCGTGATCACGGGCCGTCCGATCTGGTTCGCCAGGTTGATGATGCGCTTCTGCGCCAGGGGCACCGCCTCGAAGGGCAGCTCGACCCCCAGATCGCCGCGCGCCACCATCACCGCGTCCGAGGCGACGACGATGCTCTCGATGTTCTCCAGCGCCGAGTCCTTCTCGATCTTCGCGACGATCAGCATGCCCTTGGGCAGCATCGCGCGCAGCCCCTCGATGTCCTCGGCGCGCCGGACGAAGCTGAGCGCGAGATAGTCCAGCTCCTGATCGATCGCGAAGCGGACGTCCGCACGATCCTTTTCCGTGAGCGACGGCGCGCTCACCGCCACGCCCGGGAAGTTCATCCCCTTGTGGCTCTTCAGTGGGCCGCCGTGCAGCACGCGCGCGGTGAGTCGAGGCTTCTTCACGTCCATCACGATCAACTCGAGCAGGCCGTCGTTGATCAGGATGCGATCGCCGACGTGGAGGTCCTCGGCGAGGATGTCGTACGTCACCGGAATCTCGGCGGCGCGGGCCGCATTCTCCGGCGCCAGCACCACGTCCGACCCGTCCTCCAGATGCAGGTCGGCGGGCAGGTCACCGATACGGATGCGCGGACCCTGAAGGTCGCCGAGGATGGCGATCGGACGTCCGACGTCCTGAGCCGCCGCTCGTACGAGCTTGATCGTGTCCGCGTGCTGTGCGTGCGTGCCGTGCGAGAAATTGATGCGTGCCACGTTCATCCCGGCTTCCATGAGGCTGCGGAGCGCCTCACGCGTTGCCGTCGCGGGTCCGAGCGTGCAGACGATTTTTGTTCGACAGTATGTCACCGGGCGGCCAGTTCCCTTCCAAGCTGTTTGGACTTCTTCGCAAGCCCGGCGATGAGGCTGTCGAACGACTTCTGGAACGACGCCAGTCCGTCCACCAGCAGCTTGTCCGTGACGTCGTGCATCGAGATGCCCAGCCGCTCGATGTCAGCGAGCGTTCGGCGCGCGGCGTCTACGTCCTGATCCGCGGTCCGCTGCACGTTTCCGTGGTCGCGGAACGCGTCGATGGTCGCGGGCGGCATCGTGTTGATCGTGCGCGGAGCGATGAGCTCTTCCACGTACATCACGTCGCGGTACGCGGGGTTCTTCGTGCTGGTGCTCGCCCACAGCGGCTTCTGGACGCGCGCGCCTTTGGCTTCCAGCGCCCTCCATCGCGGCGACGAGAACCGCTCCAGGAACAGCTGGTACGCGAGCTTCGCGTTGGCGATGGCGGCCCGTCCCTTCAGCGAGTTGGGCGTTGGGAGTTTGGAGCTGGGAGCAACGGCATCGAGCCGCTTATCGACCTCGGTATCCACCCGCGAGACGAAGAAGCTCGCCACCGACGCGATGCGATCGATGGGTTGGTTCTTCCTGACGCGATCCTCGAGGCCCGACATGAACGCATCGATCACGCGATCGTGTGCTTCGAGCGCGAACAGCAGCGTGATGTTCACGTTGATGCCGTCCGCGATCGCGAGCCGCACGGCTTCGGCCCCCTCCACGGTGCCAGGGATCTTCACGAACGCATTGGGCCGATCCACCGCCTTCCACAGACGGCGTGCCTCCTCGAGCGTCGCCTTCGCATCGTGCGAGACACCGGGCGAGACCTCTATGGACACGTAGCCGTCGTCGCCGTTGGTGCGGTCGTACACGCCGCGGAAGCGGTCGCACGCGTCGCGCACGTCGGTCGTGGCCACGAGCTCGAACAGCTGCATCGCCGTGAGATCACCAGCGGCGTCGTGCAGCTGCGCGTCGTACGCGTTGCCCTCGGCGAGCGCCTTCTCGAAGATCGACGGGTTCGACGTCATCCCGGTGAGCGAGTCCTCGCGAATGCGTCGCTCCAGCTCGCCGTCGTGAAGCATCGTGCGCTCGATGAAGTCGAGCCACAGAGCGACGCCTGCTTCGTGAAGAGTTTGTAGCCTATTCATGTATCCCTCGCGTGTTGTGCGCGGTGGAGCGGTGGAGCGGTGGAGCGGTTGCTATGGTTCTACAGCGCCACGGTTCTACCGCTCCACAGCTCTACCGCGCCCCGACGTACTCGATTCGCCAGATCCTTCCCTTCGCGTCATCCGACACATAGAGCTCGCCGCGCCGGCCCTGCGCGATGCCGCATGGCCTGCCGCCCAGCTCCGTCGGCTTTCCTCCGGCATCCACGAAGCCGTCCACGATTGTCTCGAATGCGCCTTGCGCCTTGCCACTCGCCATCGGCTGAAACACCACACGAAAACCGGCTTGCGGTTCCGGGCTGCGATTCCACGACCCGTGGAAGGCGATGAACGCGCCGTTGCGGAACCGGGCCGGCAGCTCGCTTCCCGTGTAAAAAAGCATCCCGTCGGGCGCCCAGTGCGCCGGGAACGTCCCCACCGGAGCCTGCTTCGACGCGCAGCGGCCCGTCTGTCGCCCATCTCCGCCGTATTCCGGGGCCAGCACCAGGCTGCCCATCGAACCGTCGAAATAACAGTACGGCCAGCCGTAATCGGCCCCCTTCCTTATATGTAGCAGTTCCTCCGACGGGGTCTCCGCGCTCTTCTGGCTGTTGAACAGCGCTGGCCAGTTGTCGCCGAGCTGGTCGCGGCCGTGCTGCATGACGTAGAGCTCGTTCGTGCGCGGTTCGATGGCCATGGCGACGGCGTTCCGCACGCCGGTGGCATACCGCTCGCCGTCCTTCAGCGTCTGCCCTTTGCGCTCGGCGGAGTAGCGCCAGATGCCCGCGCGTTCGGCCAGCTCGGGACATGGCTCGATGCCCTTTGATTCCTTGAAGCGGTCGTTCTCCTGACATGAATTCGTGCGCGAACCCTGGTTCACGAGCAGCTGGCCGTTGTAGATCACGAATGTCTTGGCCGCATGCCCCATGATCGGGAGGCCTGCCACGATCGTGTCCGGCGGTCCCGACGGCTCGAGGGAACCATCGCGCCACGGATAGCGCAGGATCGCGCTGGTGTTCTCGGTATACAGATAGTTGCCGAGCAGGCGCACTTCGGTGGCGTTGAAGCTTCCCGTCTTGCTGCGCTGATCGGCCTTTCCGTCACCGTTCGCGTCACGCAGAGCCACGATGCCGCCAGGTACCTGTTGCGTGCTGCGCACCGCGACGATGAGGTCTCCGTTCGGCGCGACCACCATGTGCCGGGGCGCCGACAGCGAGTCGGCGAACAGGGTGGCGCAGAAGCCGGCGGGCAGTTTCAGCCCTCCGTTGTCCGGCGCGCACGCGGGTGCGGGACGACGGCCGGCGAATGCCGCTGCCGCGAGGAAGAGGGCGACGGTGGTCGCCAGTGCCGCTGGTCGCTTCATGGCTGGGTAAGTGGGAAAGCGTGAAGATACGGAGTGCAGGCGCTCCAACCAACCGCGGTACCGGGTTGTCCCAATGAAGGTGCAACAATCACAGGAGTTCATCGCATGCGTTTAATCGTTTTGACGGCCCTGGTCGCGGCCAGTCCGTTGCTGGCGCAACAGCAGTCACGAGCGGATCGGTTCCTCCGCAACTGCGACGACACCAACTGGGGCGATGATCGCGAACGCTTCTGTGAAGTGCGCGACCTTCATCTCAAGCCGAGCGGGCGTGTGTCCGTGGACGGTCGCGAAAACGGCGGCGTCGCGTTTTACGGATGGGACCGCAACGAGGTGCTCGTTAGGGCGCTGGTGTCCGCCTCGGGCGATTCGCGAGCCGAGGCCGAGTCGCTCGCGAAACAGATCACCATCGACACGAGCACGAGTCGCATACGCGCGGATGGCCCGAGGAACCGGCGCTATTCGCATTGGGCCGTTTCATACGAGGTGTTCGTCCCGCGCAAGACGGATCTCGACGCCGATACGGAGAACGGCGGCGTCCAGGTGGAAGGCGTCGAGGGACGCATGGAGCTGCACGCGGTGAACGGTGGCATCGGCATCCGCGACGCGGCCGGAGACGTTCGCGCGGAAACCACGAACGGCGGCGTCACGGCGGAGCTGACGGGGTCCACGTGGAAGGGAGCGGGACTCGACCTCGAAACGACGAACGGCGGTGTGACGCTCGACATCCCGACGGGCTACAGCGCGGAACTGGAGACGGGAACGGTGAATGGGGGCATGAACATCGACTTTCCGATCACGATCAAGGGGTCGATCAGCCGGCGTATCAGCACGCGGCTCGGCAACGGCGGCCCGCGTATCCGCGCTACGACGACGAACGGCGGAGTGAGAATCAGAGAACGGTAGGCGGGAGGCGGGAGGCGGGAGCAAAAGAGAAAAAGCCGAGCGATTTCTCGCTCGGCTTTTTCGCATATCGGGAGACGGTTGTTCGCACGTCCCAACTCCGAACTCACAGCTCCATCAGTACCCTGGGTTCTGCACCAGCTTCGACGACACGTCCAGGTCCGCCTGCGGAATGGGCAGCAACAGCTCGTACTGCTCCACGTCCGGGTTGGCCGGATCCGGGTTCATGACCGTGAGTGCCTGGCCGATGCGCACGAGGTCGGGCCAGCGGAATCCTTCCTCCGCCAGCTCCAGCCGCCGCTCGCGGTACACCAGGTCGAGCACCTGCGCCTGTGTGAGTCCGGTGGCGTTCAGCAACGGCACGCCCGCGCGCGCGCGGATACGATTGACTTCGGCGATTGCGAGCGTCAGGTCGCCCGCGCCATTCCGCTGCGCGAGCGCTTCGGCCTTGTTGAGAATCACTTCGCCGAAACGGATCACGTGGATGTCTTCGGCGCCCACTGGCGTCGGAATCTTGCTGCCGAAGATGCGGTTGCGTGAATCGTACGCGATGTTCCACGCCGCGCGTGGATCGACGGGGTTGAACGCCGCGCGTGTCTGCACCGTATCGGGGTCGTAATTCGGGTCTGCACTCACGCCGTACGTGTCGCGCAGCGCGGTCGTGGGCGCCACTTCCCACCGCCCGCCGAAGGAGCGTGACAGGTAATAGAAGCCCACGTCGTTGAACTCCACCGGCGTGAACGACACGCGGAAGATGTCCTCGGGCGTGTCGTTGCCGTCGGGCGTGAACAGATCGGCGTACTCCGGCGCAAGCTGGTAGTCGGCTTCCAGCGCGTCCGCGGCATCGATCACGCCCTGCCAGTTCTGCTGGTAGAGGTAGACGCGCGTGCGAAGCGCCGTGACGGCACCCGCGGTCGCGTGCCGCGTGTCGGTGTTGCTGATCATGGTCTCGGCCTGCGCGAGATCCGCGAGGATCTGCGTGTAGACCTGCGCCACCGGTGTGCGCTCGATCTCGGACGCCGCTGCGATGCTCGCGGCCGGAGTGAGCGGCATGGGGATGTCCCCCCACAGCTTCACGAGATTGTGAAACGACAGCGCGCGGATGAACAGCGCCTGGCCGATGATGTCGTCCTTGTCGGCCTGGTCCATGTTCGGAACGTTCGGAACGCGCGCGATCAGCTGGTTCGTGACGCCGATGGTGGCGTATATCGATTCCCAGATGTTGAGGAGCGTCTCGTTGTCCGCGAGCACGTGATTCGCGTCCGCCGCGGCAAAGTCGCTGAACGTGCCGGTGTGCTGCACGTCATCCGAAAGCAGATCGGAGTAGAACAGGAAGTCACCGCCGTAGTAGCTGCCATCCTGCAGGGCGTCGTACGCGCCGTTCAGCGCGGCACGCGCGCTGGCGGCGTCGACGATGGCGGCGGATTCCTCGACCTTGTCCGTGGGCGCGAGCGTGAGCTCGCGATCGCACGACGCGGTACCCACGAGCAGGAACGCCGCCGCGAGGACTCGAAGCTTCATGAGAGTCGGATTCATCGGTGTGAGGTGTGCGGAGCGCATCAGAAGTCACCCCGCAGGCCGATCTGCCACGTTCTGGCCAGCGGATAGGCATAGAAGTCGGTGCCGAGCGAGATGTTCGCGCTCGAGCCGATGCTGTTCACGTCCGGGTTGTATCCGGAGTACTTCGTCCAGGTCTTGATGTTGCGACCGGACAGGAACACGCTCGCGTTGTCCAGCTGCGACACGCGCGCGTAGCGCTGCGGGATCTTGTAGCTGAGGGTGAGCTCCTGCAGGCGCCAGTAGCTGCCGTCCTCCATGAATCGGCTGGACACCAGATCTGCGCCCGACGTGCCGTCCCAGCTCGAGCGCGGCACGTTGGTGATGTCACCCGGCTGCTTCCAGCTCTTCAGCTGGTCCGCGAACTTGTTGTCGAGGTTGAAGCCGCCGTCGCCCGAGAAGATGCGCATGGCGTTGTACACTTCCGCGCCCTGGCTGAACTGGAAGAACCCGCGGAGCTCCAGCCCCTTCCAGGAGACGGTGTTGCCCAGGCCGCCCCAGTAATCGGGGTGCGGGCTGCCGACGATCGCGCGATCGTCCGCCGTGATCTGGCCGTCGCCATTCACATCCTTGAAGATCGCATCGCCCGTCTGCGGATCCACGCCCTGGAACACGAGCGTCTGGAACGCACCGATCGGCGCGCCGACTTCCACACGGTTCACGCTGCGGATGCCGCTGTTGAACGGCTCGTCGTGGTAGAGCGCGGTGACGCGGTTGCGGTTCCACGAGATGTTGAAGTCCGTGGTCCAGCGCAGGCCATTCGCCGTGGACGGCTGCAGGTTGGTGGTGTTGAGTCCGAGCTCGTAACCCGAGTTCTCCATGCTCCCGATGTTGTCCCAGAAGCTGGTGAAGCCGGACGAGCGGGCGATCGGACGAAGGACCAGCAGGTCGCGCGTGTCCTTGTTGTACCAGTCACCCAGAAGCGCGACGCGCCCGCCGAGCACGAACAGGTCGAAGCCGAGGTCCGTTTCCGCCGTGGTCTCCCACTTGAGATCCGGGTTGCCGATGTCGCTCGGCGCGATGCCCGGCGCGTCGGAGTAGTTCGCCTTGCCGAAGCGCGTGAGTGGCGCGAAGTCGTCGCCGATGCCCTGGTTGCCGGTGAGGCCGTAGCTGGCGCGCAGCTTCAGGTCACCGAAGCGCGGCAGGCTGCTCATGAAGGACTCGTCACTGATCATCCAGCCCAGCGATGCCGCCGGGAAGATGCCATAGCGATTATTCACACCGAACCGCGACGAGCCGTCCTCGCGCAGGCTGCCGTTCAGGAAGTAGCGGTCCTTGATGGCGAGGTTCGCGCGCGAGAACACCGACACGAGATTGTGGCCCGTGCGGCTGCCGTCGTAGCTCGTGATCTTGCCGGCGTTGCCCGGATACCGGAACGCCTCGTTGGCGAAACCCTCGCCCTGCATGAACTCGAGCTCGGAGGAGTTCCACTCGCTGCTCGTGCCGAGCGTCGCGTTCAGGTGGTTCGTGCCGAACGCCTGGTCGTACGTGCCGAACAGTTCCGTGATGTAGCGCGACGCGGTGTTGTTGCCCTGCTGCGCGACGCCGTTCGCCGATGCCGCGTAGCGGCCGATGATCTGCGGCGAGTTCCAGCGCAGGTCGCGCAGATTGAGCACGTCGCCGCCGACGCGTCCCGTGAGGTTGAACTTCTCGTTGAAGAGGAAGTTCGCTTCCACGTTGCCGAGGCCGCGGTACGTCCGCGTCTCCGCGTCGTCCAGCGTGCCGATCGCGACCGGGTTGGTGTAGGTCAGGCCGTCGTCGGTGCTGGTGAACGATCCGTCGGGATGACGCACCGGGAAGATCGCGGCCGTCGCGATGGCATTCGTCACGACGCCGTCCAGCGTGTTGTCGTTCTCGTTGCGCTGGTTGGCTTCGCGCGAGAACGCGAGCGAGGACCGCACCGAGAGGCGGTTCGTCGCCTTGAAATCGAAGTTGCCGCGGATGTTCTGGCGGTTGTACGCCGACCCGATGACGATGCCGTCCTGCTGGAAGTGCGCGCCCGACAGGAAGTACTGCGTGCGATCGGTGCCGCCGCTCGCGGACACCGCGACGTCGCGCACCGGCGCGGGACGGAAGATCTCATCCTGCCAGTTCGTGGTGCTCGTCGCCGCGGTGCGGTCGAACCCCACCTGATCGGGGATGTCCGCTTCGTCGTAGCCGTCCTGGAGCAGCGCGTCGAACATGAAGTCGACGTACTCCGAGGCGGTCATCATTCGCACCTTCTTCTCCACTTCCTGCCAGCCGTTGTAGGCGTTGATCGAGAGCTTGGGGCGATTCGCCTGGCCACGCTTCGTCGTGATCATCACGACGCCGTTCGACGCGCGCGATCCGTAGATCGCCGCGGCGGACGCGTCCTTGAGGATGTCGAGGCTCGCGATCTCGTCGGGGCTGATGCCCGTCACGGCCGTCACGTCCTGTCCGGCCATGTCCAGCTGCGAGTAGTTGTCGCGGATCATCGGCACGCCGTCGATCACGTACAGCGGCTGGTTGCTCGCCGAGATGGACGAGGCGCCGCGCACGCGCACCGTGATGCCGTTGCCGGGGTTGCCGGCGTTCTGGATCACCTGGACGCCCGCCGCCTTGCCCTGGAGGGCGGCATCGACGCCGGCGACCGGCGCGTTGCTGATCTCCTGCGCCTGGACGGTAGCGACGGCGCTGCTCACCTCGCGTCGCTGCGCGGTGCCGTAGCCCGTGACGACGACCTCGGTGAGCTGCGGGACCACCGCGTTCACGGCGAAGTCGGCAACCGCGGTCTCACCGGGATTCACGCGCACCGTGCGCGTGGCCGATGCGTATCCAAGGCGCTGGGCGCGTACGGAGTGTGTACCCGCGGCCACGTCGCGAATGATGTATTCGCCGACGGAGTCGGTGATGGTGCCGCGGGTGGTGCCGACGATCTGCACCTGCGCGCCGACGACGCCGGCGCGCGATGCGGAATCGCGCACGGTGCCGCGGATGGAGGTGCCCTGTGCGAGCGCCGCCGATGTGGCGGAGAGCAGCACCGCCAGTGCGTAAAAGCCAGGACGCCAACGTTTCATCGATGTCTCTGCCTGGAGGGGTGGAGAGATGGGTCGAACTCCGGTTTATCCGGAGTTCATAATCGATGAACCCACGTGTACACAATTGCGTCACTTCACCGTCGGCGCGCCGCGCTCGCGGCGGCGGTTGGCGACACCTGCTTAGCGTCGCTTCATCACGTGAGCAAGACTACTCGCGACCGGAATCAGCGCGTCCGTCCGCCGGCGCACTGAATGGCGACGGGCAATTGTCAGTGCGTCCGCGGCGGCTGTTTTCGGCGTGCATCGCGAGGGGGCTGCTGGACCGTGGGCGGCTCCACAGGTGAGGCAGGGGTCTGTGTGAGACGCTGTACCGTTTCGCGCAATCTCGTCTCTGCGTCGCGGGCGGGATCAGCCGGGGGCGTGATGCCGTGCTCACGCGCGAAGCGTTCCCAATGGCGGTGGACTTCGTACTGCGACATCGGCGGTGGACCGGAACGTCCGGCGACTTCCCACGTCGCCATGAATGGTTCGGCAAACGCGGCGAACTCTTCATCCTCCCGCAACCGCCGCTCGAATGCCGCGCGCTGCGCCGCGCTTATCTGGTTTGACATGTAGTCGACGACTTCGGCGACGCGCTCGAGCTCAGGGGTCCACGCCATGTCGTCGCGCTCATTCCCGTTGGTCATTTCCCCTCCGTTGCTTTTTGAGCGAGCGCGCCCGCCGCGGCACCACATAACCCGCTCTTGTCAATTCGGTGCGGAAGGTGTCGAGCGCGTGCGCGACGTGGTAGCGAATGGTTGGAAGCTCCACGAGCATCTCCTCGGCGGCGTCTTCATACGACATGCCCTGTTCGCGCACCAGACGCCAGGCCTCGACGCACCGCGGCGGCAGATCGCGCAACACACGCTCGATGATCTCGCGCAGCTCGAAGCTGTCGTCGAAATCGACCGCGGCGTGCGGCGGCTCTTTCGTGGCGCCAGCGCGCGCGTCATAGGCCGTGAAGTGCCGGTCGAGGCGGCTCTGGCCACGTCTGGCGTTGCTGATCCGATGGTGAAGCCACTTGTGGACCATCTTCACCGGATCGTCCGCGACGGACACCTTGTCCCAAGCCCGCCACGCGTTGATCAGCACTTCGCTGGCGACGGACTCCGCGTCGTGTGGTTGGAGAACCCTGCCGGCGTCCGCGGACAGCATCGGGAACACGCGCTTGTAAAAAGCCTCGAAGCTCGCGTGTTGCCGCGCAGATGATTCTGCGGAGCCGCCGACTTCGTGCGCGGATCCGGAGAGCGGCTGCGGAGGGGTGGTGCTTCGCGTGGGTGCCATGACGCTCCTCCAGTCAATGCTGCATCCATCGCCTCCGAAGCGCCAGCCAGGATTTTTTCCTGAAGAAACCTGTACGAACAGCCCGTGCCGGTGTGTAAGAGGTACGGGGGAAAGACTACGCGTTACGACGCCTGTTTACGCAACAGCCCGTGCATTGGTTCAAGCTGCAAAGTGTGCCTGGGGATGTGCGCATCGCGACGGCGAAGGTGCGAGGCGCGCTGTCGCAATCACGAAGCGCGTTGACGGAGCTGCATAGCGCGTTCGTCAGCGTGCGGAACGCGTTGTCGAGTGTGCGACGTGCTCTGACGGCACCGCGGAACGCGCTGTCCGCACCGCGGAATGGATTGTCAGGACTTCGCGTGAGATTGCCGGTCTCGCGAAGCGGATAGACGAGGGTGCGAGACAGATGAATGAATCCGCAGCTGCGCTGCTGCCGCCGCGGAATGCGCTGCCGCCATGACGAAAGACATTGGCGTGCCTGCAGTGCGCGTTGACGAAGCTGCAGGGTGTGGTAACGGCACTCCGACGTGGTGTGATCTGCTCGCGGCGCGCGGGCGCCGGCGCCGCCGGCCTCTCAACTGGCGCCCAACTTTACGTGGAGGTGGGAATGGACGTACGACAGAAGCAGCTGGTGGAGATGTACGGGCGGGTGCAGGCGTTCCTCGTAGCACACCCGCTCGACGGCGTCATCACCTATGGGGACGCCAAACAATCGCTGGACGACGTGGTCCAGGAACTGGCGGCGCACCGGGCGGCTCAGCTGTCCGGAGCGCGATTCGGACGAGCGGAGGCGCAACAGCTCGCGGTGTTCAAACGCGAACTGGTGGAGCTGCACATGCGTCCCATCGTGCGCATCGCGAAGGCGAAGCTGGCGGGTTCGCCAGGCATCGATCAGGTGGTGCGAATGCCGCGTGTGAACGGCGCGACCACCATGCTGCTCGCAGAAGCGACCGTGTTCCATGCGGCGGCGCAGAAGTACGAGGACGTGTTCGTGCGCAACGGCTGTCCGCCGGACTTCCTGGCGCAGCTGAATGCCGTCGCCGACAAGGTTCGGACGTCGCAGGACGTGCTGAACGCCAATGCCGAGGAGCGCACCGGCGGCAGCGCGGGTCTCAAGGACGAGCTGAAGGAAGCGCGACGGCTCGTGGAGATCCTGGATGGGACGGTGCGGCGCGCGTTCGTCGGCAACGCTTCCGTGCTGGCCGAATGGCGCAATGCGCGTCGCGTACGCGGTGTGGCAGGTGGTCGCAACACTGAGGAGAATGGCGCGACAGCCGGAACGTCCGCCGTCACTCAACCTGCGGCCAGCAGCCCACAAGCGACGGACGCGTCGAAGCAGGCTGCCTGACGCCGTGGGTCGTCGGTAGCGGGAGGGAAGTTGTGACGCGACCGCAGCAGCCCTCCTCCGATCAGGATCCTTGAGCAAGATCCTGATCGGCAACCACGGTCCGGGCTGAAAAGGGTGTCGTGCCGGGCATTGCTCGATTTTCGCGGCTACTTGTCGACGCCTGTACCGGGTGACAGAATAGACTGTCTCCTCCAGGTGAATGTGACCGTGCGTAGATATCTCATCGCCGCGGCATTGCTGCTCGTCGCTTTGCCGCTCCAGGCGCAAGGCAGAAAGAAGAAGCGGCAGGAAAAGGACAGGATCACCGCCGAGGAGCTCGCCGACTATGGCGACGCCAACATGGGCGACGTGATCCACAGCGCGCGACCCAACTTCTACATCTTCACCGGAACGACGGACGCCGGCATGACCGCCCCCAGCACGATGAGCCTGGATAACACGATCTACGTGTATCTCGGTACGCAGCAGGAGGGCGACACGTCCATGCTGCGCTTCCACAAGGCCAGCGAGATCGAAGAGGTCCGCTACTACAAGCCCGGGAACGCGATGTCGCCTCTCACGGCGGCAAATGCGTACGTCATCCAGCTGGTGAGAAAGGATCCACTGAAACCGTAGCGCGAAAAATCGAGAGTGCAGGTTCCTCGCTGCGCTCGGGACGACAATTGCAGAACCACCGTCCGCGCTCGGGATGACGGAAAAAAAGAAGCCCCAGCTTTCGCTGGGGCTTCTCGTTTTTCCGGAGCAGTGTTACGGAGTTGCCGACTTCGGGTTTGCGGCGCTGTACGTGTACAGCGGCTTGCCCTGCACCTGCAGCTCCTTCGCCGGCACCGGGATCTCGAACGGTGTTCCGGGGACGAGACCCTGTACGTGTCTGCCCGTGCAGGGGAACGTCGTGCCGCACGTTGCCACCCACGGCAGGCGACGCTGCTCGTAGAAGGGCGAGGCCGCCATCGGCAGCACCTCGATTTCCTTCTCATACAGCAGTTTGGCCCACAGCGAGCATGGGGAGTTCGTGCTGCCCTCCGAGCGAGCGAGAATTCCGTTCGACATACACGGACCATCACTCGGCGCGCCAACGCCATCGGCGATCGTCGCGGCGGGCAGACCACCCTTACCAACGCGCGTCTTGTTGATGAGGGTCACGACTGTGCCCAGATCGGTCACGTTGCCACGGCGGAGCAGCGCTTCGGCGAGCAGCAGATCGCTCTGCGCCGCCGTCACGGCCGGATAGTCGCCGACGCCGACGCCCACCCAGTTGCCTTCCTGATTGCCGCTCGCGTCGTACCGCACGTCCGCGATGTTGGACTGGTGGTACTGGCCACGCGACGGACGGAATGGCGCGGCGGGCGACCATGCGAAGTACGAGCCACCGCCAGCGTCGCGAACGGGCGTCTCACGAGACGACCCGTCGTTGTCGCCGTTGCCGTACGATCCGTCTCCAAGGCGCTTGTCCGCGGAGTTCGGCCGCGGATTGCCTTGCAGCGGCCATGGATCGGTCTGCGTCGCGGGATCCAGCAGGTGCGAAACGCGCGTGCTCACGCGTCCGCCGCCAATGTCCTGGAACCACGTCGCCTGTTCGGGGCACCAGGCCACGCATCCGTCGCCGGAGGCGACAAAGTCGAAGTCCATGCCGGCCGAGAGATATCCGATCGCGGTGTTCAACGTGGCCGCGTCGAGCTGGCTGGTGACCTCGCTCGGATCGCGGGGATAGTACATGAGCGTCATGCCAGCCATGGTGTTGGCCAGTTTGACGATCTGCAGGTTGGAGTATGAATGACCGTTCATCCAGCCGGCGTCGGTCGTGAACGTGTACTTCGCCGCCGAGTCGGCAACGGCCTTGAATTCCGCGACGGCCGCGTCGCGCATGTACTTGCGATTGGAGAACGCGTCGAGCGTGTCGAGCTTGGTGTTCTCGTCGATCGCATACGCGCTGTCGTAGTTCACGGCGAGACCCTGATACGCCAGGGCGCGGCCAAGCATGGCGATGATCTCGTCACGCTTGGTCTGGTTGGCGTCGCCGATCACGAGGCCGTTCTGGCGAATGGCCTTGAGCACGTCGTTGGCGGACGACATGCCGGCGTAGAAGCCCGGATATCCGCCCGGCGTGCCCCACTCATTGCCACCGCCGCTCCAGAACCACTCGACCTGGAAGCGCTGCGCCGAGTTCGGATCGTTCTGCCACGTACCGAATGGCTCGGCCCCGTTGCCGCGGTGCCAGGTTGCCGTCGGCGTGTAGCCGGACGTGCCGCCGCTCGCATTGAGCACCGGCGTGCCGGGGTTGTCGATGGAGGAGTAGAAGCGCATCTGCGCGTTGTTCCATGACGCGGAGTACGTCCGCGCCATGGTGGTCAACGGGCCGGTGGCCTCGACGCCTTCGTAGGCATTGTACCACGAGCGGAGCGTGCCGCCCGCGATGGACTCGATCGCGTTCGGGTCAGCCAGAAGCTTCTGGTTGTCCGGCGCGTTCGGGTTCTCGATGTCGAGGGAATTGCACGCGGCCAGGAAAGCAGCACCCGCCGCGGCGACCCCTCGAAGGACTCTGGTGAATTTCATCTAAGGATTCTCCTGGGCTGGGCCGGCTTAGAAGCCAAGCTCGAGCATCATGCTGAAGGTGCGGTACGCGGGATACGTGAAGTAGTCCACGCGGTACACGAACGGGTTGCCGCCGTTGCTGTCCGTCACGCCCGAGACGTCGGGGTTGTAGCCCGAGTAGTTCGTCTGCGTCCACAGGTTGCGACCGACGATACCGAGACGCGCCGTGCGGAAGCCGCCAACCGGGATCCGGCTGACATAGCGCTCCGGAATGTTGTACGACAGCGCCAGCTCGCGGAGGCGCATGTACGAGCCGTCCTCGACGAAGTAGCTGTTCGGCGTGATGCCGTTGTAGAACGTCTGGTAGTACGTGACCGGCTTGCGGCCCGTGGAGAACGGGCAGGTGGGATCATCGACCGTCGGATCCCAGTTCGCCGGGCAGGTGGCAGCCGGCTTGTTGCGCTGGTCGAACACCGGATCGCGCTGCTCGTTGAACGGCCACTGGCGGGTCATGTTGTACACGTTCCCGCCCTTGTTCCACGTGAGCACGCCGTTGAGGTTCAGCCCCTTCCACTGGGCGTTGGTCGTGAAGCCCATGGTGAAGTCGGGGTTGGCATCGCCGATGCGCACGACGCTGGTCGATGAGGTGCAGGCAGCATCGGTGCAGCTCCAGGCCTTCAGCGGCGTTTCGCCGAGCGTGTGGTACGCCGACTTCGCCACGTAGAAGCCTTCTTCGTTGAGCTGATAATCGGCAGCGGTGCCGGGAAGCTTGCCCGCCTTGATCGTCTCGTCCAGCTGGGCCGCCGTCTTGATCCAGTCGTCGCCGTAGATGACGCCGAGCGGCTCGCCCTTGCCGATGTGGAACATCGCCGTCGTGCCGTCCGGGCCGATGAAGAACGCCGGAACCTTGAGGTCCGCGATCGTCGAGCGGGCGCGGTCGCCGGTGACGCCGACGCGCCAGAAGTAATCCGCCTTCGAGAGGAGGACGGCGCCCAACGCCACTTCGTGCGAGTGACCATCGAGCGTCGCGGCGTTACGCCACTGGTTCTGGTAACCCGTCGATGCGGACAGCGGCACCTGCATGATCTGATCGCTGGTGCGGCGCTTGGCGTACGTGTACTCGAGCGTGTAGTTCTGGAGGAAGTTCAGGTTGAAGCCGAGCTCCGTCTCGCGCGAGAAGGCGGGCTTCAGGTCCTTGTTGCCCAGGGTGACCTTCTGCGGCGAGCCGCTGACCACCTGGAACACCTCGTACTGCGCGTCGAACTGCGGACGCAGACCCGCCGTCCCATGCGATGCGCGGATCTTGAATTCATCCACGCCGGGGATGGAGAAATCCTCGGACAGGCGATACGCGCCGGACACGCGGTGGTAGACCGCGGTGCGCTCGTTGGCGCCGAACAACGACGACTGGTCCTGACGAATCAGGCCGTCGACGATGTAGCGGTCCTTGATGTCGAACGACGAGACGAGGAACGCGTTCTTGTTGCGGATCGTTTCCGTCTTCGACGTCGGCTGGATCGGGCTGTTCGGATCCTGCGCCGCCGAGGCAAACTCCGGCACCTTCGGCACCGTGAGCGCGCTCGCCGTCACGGCGAGGGACTGATTCGTCTGGTCCTCGTACACGAACGCGACCTTCGACGTGTTGCGCACTTCGCGCCACTGCCGCGTCGCGCTCAGCGAGGTGTTGATGTTGTACGAGCGATTGTTGTCGCTCTGCTGCGTGAGACCGCCGGACGATGGGCTGCCCTGCGAGTTCTCGTAGTTGAGCGGCGTGAAGGCCTTGTACGCGCGGTTCGCCTCGTCGTAGCCGACGTTGCCGTCGAACGTCATCCAGTCGAGGATGCGATACTGGCTGCGGAACGTGCCGGTAAAGCGATCGCGGTCGTTGGAGACCTTGTACTGCTGCGTCTGATACAGCGGGTTCACGACGTTGCCCGAGAGGGGCGGCTGCTGCACCTTCGGATTGTACGTGCCGTTCGCGTCGATCACCGAGTCGAGCTTCACGTTCGGCTCGAGGAAGCGGAGACCGAAGAACGGAAATGCCGATTCACCCTGGTCGGCGGTGGAGCGGCCGTAGAAGGCGCCCATGCCAAGGTCCACGCGATCGGTCAACGCCTGGTCGACGTTGATGCGGAAGTTCTCGCGCTGGAACCCCTTCAGGTTGACGACGACGCCCGTCTCATGCGTGTTCTGGAACGAGGCGTTGAAGTTCGTGTTGCCACGGCGCTGTCCCACCGACGCGTAGTTCGTCAGGAAGCTGCCGCCCTTGAACACGACGTCGAGCTGGGGATAGTAGACCGGGTATGCGAGGTCGGAGATCTTGTCGTTCTTCTCGACGCGGTCGCCGTTCGCATTGAGCAGGAACTGGCCGTTCGCATCGACCTGGTAGTCGTGCGACATGTTGCCTTCGACCTTCTTGGGGAGGTCGCTCTGGCCATACTCGTTGCGGAACGTGAAGCTGGTCTGGCCCTCGGCGAGGTTGCCGCCACGCTTCGTGAAGATCTGCACGACACCGTTCGCCGCGTTTGACCCGTACAGCGAGCTCGCCGCGGCGCCCTTGATGACCTCGATGCGCTCGATGTCTTCGGAGTTCACGTCCGCGAGACCGAGGTTCGAGATCACGCCGTCGATGATGATCAGCGGATCGGTGCGGCCCGTGAGGCTCGTCGCCGAACGCAGGCGGATCGCCGGCTCACCGCCGGGCTGGCCGGACTGCGTCTGCACGCTGACGCCCGGGATCTTGCCCTCGAGTGAGCCCAGCGGGGTCACGGCGGGAGCGTCCTTGATCTGCGTGTTGTCCACGACGCCGACGCTGAACGCGGTCTTCTTCTGCGAGACCGCTTCGCTCGTGCCGGTGACGACCACCTCTTCGAGGTTGAGGACGTCCTTGTCGAGCACGAAGTCATGTTGGACGCGACCGGCCGTGAGCGTTACCGGCAGCTGCTTCGGCTTGTAGCCGATGTAGCGGGCGATGACGTCCACCTGACGTCCGGCGCGGCCACCCACGTCGACGGTGAAGGTGAAGTTGCCGTTCACGTCGGCGATGCTGCCGACACCCAGTGTCGGAATGCCGACGCTGGCGCCGCCCAGCGGCTGCCCCGCCGCCGACGTGATCTTGCCGGTGAAGACGGCCTGTTGAGCCTGTGCGGCGCCCGCAAACAGCACGAGTGCGAACAGACTCGCCGTCGCCGTAACCAACTTGCGGTACGGGAGCGAATTACCACCCATGACGAACCTCGCTGCGCGTAAAGGGGGATGAACTACGGGTACGCGAGAAAACAACAAACGACGACGACTGTTGGGATTGTCGCCGGTGATGCCGGGCATGAGGGCTGAAAGCGGGGCTATTATGAGACTTACGATGTGACGGGTCAAGTACGGGCCGGTCCCGTCACATCCTTCCAACCCGCCGTTTCGTCCCGCGGTCACCTAACCGCCCAATGAACGTTTCCGGCACGCGTGCTGCCGGGTATACTGTCCGGTGACGGAGAGGGGCCCAGATCATGTTCTATATGATGAAAGTCATGCGCGCGCTCAGCATGGGCATCATCGCCGGCCTCGCCGTGTCAACTGCCGCACCTGCCTGGGCCCAGCAGGGCGCCAGAATGAGCGGGCGCATCACCGACCGCACCACTGGTTCGGGGATCGTTCGGGCGCAGATCATCCTCGTCTCCAATAGCAGAACCGTCTTCACCGATTCGACGGGCAAATATCTCTTCGTCGACCTTCCCGCCGGTTCGGTGCAGTTCCTGGTGCGGGCAGACAGCTTTCCCGCCGTCACGCTCTACGTGGACCTCGATTCGGGACAGACGCTGATTCGGCCGGTGGTGATGGACTCCAGCGCGGAGGGGCGCGGCGCACAGCAGCTCGCCGCCGTGTCGGTGAACGCGGAAGCGCCGGTGGTGAATTACCGCATGGTGGACTTCGAGCGGCGCCGGCTATCCGGGCACGGCCAGTATCGAAACGAAGAAGAGCTGATCAAGAGCGGCGCGTACACGTTGCAGGACGTGGTGGTCCCGATGCGCGGCGTCGACGTCGACTGCAGCAAGACGACGCCCGGTGGTGATGGGTGCCGCATCCACATGTTCCGCGCCCCGACCAACTGCGACCCGGAATTCGTCGTCGACGGTCACGTGGACGCCTATTTCGGTCCGCGCACGCCGATCCGCGACATCATCGGTCTGGAGGTCTACTCGGGCGCCTCGGACGTGCCCGGCGAATTCGCGGGCAGCAACTCCGCGTGTGGCGTGATCGTGATCTGGACGAAGTCCGGGCCGAGCAAGACGAAGAAATCGCACTGAGCCGCTACGGACGCGGCCTGTGCACGACGATCTCGCGCTGATCTGCGGGCACGGCGACGCGTTGCTCTTCCCCGCCCGGCCAGCGAATCCACAAGTCGCCGGAACTGCGCGCGAGCACGATGACGGGATCGTCCGCGGACCAGTAGCCGCTGCCGAGGCGGATCTCGCGCACCGGTCCGTTGCCCAGGCGAAGCTGCGCGCCGACGCCCCACGGATTCTCGACTCCGCCGTCGAGCTTCACTCGCAGCCCTGGCCGCGCGCCCACATTGTGCCAGAGTCGCGTCGGCGCCGCGTTCTCCCCGACTGCCAGGTCGACGCGACCATCGCCGTCATAGTCTGACACCGCAGCGCCGCGCTGATCGCCACGCATCGCGATGCCCGACTCGTCGACACTCCGCGCACGAAATCCGCCGGCTCCGTCGCCGAGCAGCAGCAGACCGGAGCCGGCGTCGAATCGCGGAAGATCGGCAGAGGTCGCGGAGAAATTCTGCGCCAGGAACACGTCCTCGCGACCATCGCCGTCGAAGTCGGCAACGACCGGCGCGAACGCGGGCGCCAGCTGTGCGCGGGCCGGCAGCGGACGCACGGCGAACGTGCCGCCGCGATTGAGCAGCAGAATGTTGTCGAAGGTTGTCGCGCCGACGCGAATCGCAGTGCGCGCGCGGTCGCCAAGGATGTCGTCCACGGACGCGCGCGCGAACTGCGCGTACGTGCCGACGCGGGCGCGCGCCGCGGGTACTGCCTGCTGCACGCGGTCGAACGACTGCAGCGGCATCTCCGTGCGTGTCGCGGAATCCTGTCGCGCGAACAGCAACCCGAGCCCCACGCCGCCGAAGTCGCCGACGAGCAGCTCATACGGCCGGTTCGGTGTCGCCTGCCAGGGCGTGTTTCGTCCCCAGCTCGTGACGACGAGATCCATGCGTCCATCGCCGTCGAAATCGCCGGCGGCTGCGCCGTTCCAGCGGCTCGACATTCCCGACAGTCCCCATTCGCGCGTCGCGTCGCGGAAGACGCCGCGGTCGTTGTGCAGTATGCGGATCGGCCCCCACTCGGACGTCGCGACCAGCTCGGGCCAGCCGTCGCCGTCGAGATCGGTGAAGATGGCCGAGGAGACGAGACCCAGCACGGCGAGCGCGCGCGCGTTCGAAGTATCCTCGTTCCAGCCACCGGCTGCAGTGCGCAAGTACAGCCGCGACGGCGCAGGCACCGGCCAGTTGCCGCCGACGACGCGCGCGCCAACGAAGAGATCCAGCCGGCCGTCGCCATTCACGTCGGCCAGAGCCAATGGACCCACGCTCGCGCTGTCGCCGGCGGGCGACAGGATGGGGGTGGATCCAGCCGACAACGCAACGACCCGCGGGACTGCAAGCGCCTGCGCGGCGGAAGCTGATTCGTAGTTCGATTGTCCCGCGATGAGCTGGAGCCCGCGGGCCGCGGGAACGGGCAGGATCGTCGTGATGTCACCGGCTGCCTGAGCGCCCACGGTGCGCGTGCTGAATCCACCGCCGTCGTTGTGCAGCACGCTCACGCGCGCACCGCGTCCCGCACCGACGACGAGATCGGCGCGGCCGTCGCCGTCCACGTCGATCCAGCTGACGCCAGGGCCGAGCTGGCTGAAGCGGTTGGGTAACAGTGACTGCCGCTGGAAATCGTCGAAGGCGGAATCGACGTGCGTGTGTCCGCGGAGGAGGCGCGTGGCGTCCTCGAAGAGCGCAGATCCCTCGCTGCGCTCGGGATGACGGGACAGTGGCTCGGGATGACGGGAGAGTGGCTCGGGATGACAGGCGGCCTCCTTCACGACGTACGCGCGATTGGGCCGCGCGTTCGCGACGACACACGCCAGCCCGCTGCGCCACCGCACGTCGATGGTCACCGCCGTGTCGCTGCGCGTCGCGAAGGTGATCGCGGGCGGACTGCCCGACAGGTAATAGCCGCCTGCGGTGACTTCGCGCGTCTGCGCGGGGAGCGATCGAGCGCGCACCGTGATCGTCGCGCCGATACCGGCGGTATTCGGACGCACGCCTTGCAACGCGATCTCCACGCGGGGCGCGGTGCTGCGGTTGCGGTACAACATGACCGGCGCATCGAGCCGCGTCGCCACGATGTCCGCGTCGCCATCGCCATCGAGATCGCCGACCGCGATGCCCTGCGAGATCGCGTCCTCGTTGGCGATGCCCCACGCGCGGCTCATGTCGGTGAAGGTGAGGTCGTGCGCATTGCGAAACACGAAGTTCCGCGTGGCGCTGCGTGGAAACTCCGCCTGCTCGCGATTCCACGGCACGCGCGGCAGGGCGTTGCGCAGCCGCTCGTACGTGTCGGCGTCGCGCACGTCCCAGCGATGCCCGTTGAGCATGACCAGATCTTCATAGCCGTCCAGGTCCGCGTCGACGAAGGCGCTTCCCCACGTCCAGTCCGTGGCGGCGACACCCGCGACATCGCTGATGGCGCCCCAGCCGCCGTCGCCGCGCGCGAGCTGCAGCATGTTCTGCATCCACTGGTCCTGTGACCGCGCCAGCCCCGGCGCCTTCGGATACGCGGAGTTCGTGGCGATCTGCGCCGCCTGTCGCGCGCGCGTGGACGCGAGCATGTCGGCCGTGAAGAAGTCCACGCGACCGTCGCGATCGATGTCGCCGAAATCCACGGACATGCACGTGTTGCTCGTCTCGGGCAGCTCGAGCGCGCTCGCGAGCCGGAAGCCGCCGTGTCCGTCGCTGAGCCACAGCTGGTCCGGGTCCTCGAAGTCGTTGCACGCGTAGAGGTCCGGCGCGCCGTCGCCATTCACGTCGTAGAAGCGGGCCGCGAGGGTGAAGTAGTCGGGTTCCTCGTCGAGCGGCTTGCCCGACGCGTCGAGGAATCGGCGCGAATGCGCCATCGGGATGCGCGAGAAGTGTCCACTGCCGTCGTTCTCGAGAAACAGGTCGGGTTCGGCGCGTTGCGACCGGATCACCCCGCCCAGCTCGGGATGGTCTTCGATGCGATAGTCCTTCCGCCACTGCGGCACGACCTCGTAGCGGTCGCCGACCTTCCGAACCACCTGATCGAACTCGCGTTGCTGCGGGGGAAATTCGTCCTGGACGTTTCGCACCTTGTACGTCGCGACGTAGAGGTCCAGGTCGCCGTCGCCATCGACGTCCGCGAAGGTGAGACCGGTGGCCGCGAATCCCGCGGGCAGTCCGCTCGCGGCGGTGGCATCGGTGAAGTGGCCCTTGCCATCGCCGAGCCAGAGTTTGATCGGACCGCCCAGCGTGCCCACGACCAGGTCCATCGCGCCGTCGCCGTTCACGTCCGCGAACGCGGCGCTCAGGGTGGCAAGTCCGCGCGTGTCGATGCCACTCGTCGCGGTGACGTCCTCGAAGCGGAAGCCGCCGCGATTGCGATACAGTGCCGCGGGTCGCTCCACCGACGCGAGAAAGAGATCCGGCAGCCCGTCACCGTCGATGTCTCCCGCGGCGACGCCGGCGCCGATCAGGAGCTGGCGATTCTGGAGTGCGTGCGCGTCGTCGACATCATTACGGTGCGGCAGGCCCGCATCGGTTCCGACGATCGCGTCGAACCCTGCATGGCCGCGCGCCGGCACGTCGAGCTCCCGCCACGCATACGCGCCGGCGTCGTGCCATGTGGTATCGGCGCTCCGTCGTTCGCACGCGCACAGGAGGAGACTGAGTGTGACCGCGAAGGATCGGCCGGCCGTCACCGATCGCTATCGCCTGAGGCCGGGCATGGGATGCTCGAAGCTGAGATAGAGAAACACACCGCGTTGGCCGCTGTTCGCGCGGAATCCGAGTGGAAAGGCAAAGCCGGGCACGATCTGCAGGCCCGAGGGGAAATCGTACGACCAACGCACCCCGGGCGACAGCGTGACCCCCGTGCTGCGCCGCGTCGCGGTGCCGACGCCCGTGAAGTCCTGCGTGCTGGTGACCACGCCCTCCAGCATGAGGTTCACGCGCGGATGCACGAGCCACACGATGCTCTGCCCCGCCATCACGTCCAGCAGAGTCGCCTGCCCTCCGCCGGGTGCGTCGACGCCGGGCGTCGTGGTGAGACCCACGTTGGTGTGAAGAACGAGTGCCGGCGTCGCCACGAGGCTCGACGCCAGCGCCGCCTGCACGGCGAACGTCCCGCCTCCGAGCGCGCCGGACGCCGTCGGAAGGATCGCCGTCAATCGCGGCGTGATCGCGAGACGCGTCTCGCCGCTGCCCGCGAGCTGCAGACGATAGTTGAGCGCGACGTCTCCGATGGACGCGCCGTGTCCGACGGGATTCGCGAGAATCGGAATGGTCGCCGACAGCTGGTGTCGTTGACCGCCCACCGGCCACTCGTCCGTGAAGGCGTAGAGCCAGCTCGCGACGGTGCGATCGAAGAAGAGATTGCTGATGTGCTGGACGACGCCGGCTTCCTGGTTGTACGCCTCTTCCAACAGGAAGCTGTTGTCCTGGATCGGCTTTGGTTCGTGCGCCTGTTGTGCGCCGAGCCGCGTGGCAGCCAGCACGATGACTGCCAGAACTCTTCGCATGTCAGCGATCGAGTCCGTCTCCAGCCTTGAAGAAGCCTGGGAGCGAGACCGGGCTGCGTCCCGTGATGGGACGCGCGCCGGCGAGCGCTCGTGCTGCCGCGATCTCGGAAGGGTCGCCCACGGTGTACGTGTTCAGAAAGACCCGGGCGTGGGGAAGTTGACGCAGCAGATATGGATTGCCAAACGCGACGACGCTCGCACGCGGGACGGCAGCGGCCAGCGAATCGAGCCACGACGCGATCATGGGAGGGATGGTGTTGCGCCCTTCGCCTTCCACGCGCCGCACGAACAGCGCGAGCACGACGCCGTCGCTCCCCTTGAGCGTTCGCGCGAGTGAATCGAGCTGCACGCGCGCGGTCGTCGGCGAGACGCGCACCGTGGTGTTCGATTGCGGCCGGAGCGTGCGCAACTCCTTGAGAAACGCTCGGCTGGCCTTGAGCTCCGTCTCCGGCATGTACGTCACGACGGCGAGCCGCGCGTTGGGCGCATACGGCAGCACGCGCGCGGAATCGCGCAGGAGCGTGATGCTCCGTGTAGCGACGTCCTGCGCGAGCGCACGATGTGCCGCGTTGCCCACGACGCTGCGCAGGCTGTCGAGCGAGACGACGGCGCCGTGCGCGAGTCCGGCGCGCGCCTTGAGCCACAGCACGCGTCGCACGGAGGAGTCGATGCGCGCGGGCGTCAGCTCGTTGCGCTGAATCGCGGCCATCACCGCGTCGATGGCGCGCACGACTTCATTGGCCCGCACGTCGTTGGCGGCCGGCCGCAGCAGCATGTCCGCACCCGCCTTGATCGCGAGCACCACCGTCTCCTCCACGGTATAGCCGCGACCAACACCCGCCATGCTCAGCGCGTCCGTGATGGCCAGGCCGGTGAAGCCGAGGCTGTCGCGCAGCAGCGTGTGCATCACGTCGGGCCGCAGCGTCGCCGGGGTCGTGCTGTCTCCGCCGAGCGCGGGGAGCGCGATATGCGCCGACATCACGAGATCGGCACCGGCGTCGATCGCGGCCTTGAACGGCACGAGCTCCACCGACTCGAGCCGCTGCATGCTGGCATTCACCACCGGCAATCCGACGTGCGAGTCGACGTCGGTGTCGCCGTGTCCCGGAAAGTGCTTCGCGGTCGCGAGCTGTCCGCCGTCGTGCGTGCCGTGCACTGCGAGCGCGGCCAGCCGCGCCACACGCTGCGGATCCTCCCCGAACGACCGCATCGCGATGACCGGGTTGTTCGGGTTGACGTTGACGTCGACAACGGGCGCGAAGTTGAGCTGGATCCCGCTCGCCCGTCCCTCCTCGGCGATCGCGCGCGCGACAGCGTACGCATCGCTGTCACGCGCCGTCGCGGCGATCGCCATCTGACTGGGAAAGCTCGTGGCGCCGCCGGTCTCGAGCAGATAGTGGGGAAAGACGGCGCCCTCCAGCCGCATGAGCGACGGCTCGAGGTCCGCGCCGACCAGCATGGGCACGCGCGACCGCCGCTGCAGGTAATTCAACTTGTCCGCGACTTCGATCGGCGTACCGAGCGACATCGTGATGCCGCCGACGCCCTCGCGTTCCACCCAACCGAGGATTTCCGCGAAGGTGGAGTCGTCGACGCTCGTGTAATCGCCGAGCGTCCAGAACATGACCATCTGCGCGACGCGCTGCCGCTGCGACAGGGTGGCGAGCGTGCTGTCCACCCAGCGCGCGGTGTCCAGACCGGCCGGCGCCTCGGGTGGTTGCACGGCTACCGCCGCTGCGGCGGTTTCGCGCGGGATCGCGGGTACGGGAGGCGCCGTGCGTGCGCACGCGACGATCGCGACCGCGGCCGCCAACGACGTGCTGATCCCTCGCTGCGCTCGGGATGACAGCTGCGCTCGGGATGACAGCTGCGCTCGGAACGACATGGGCAGCAAGATATCAGCAGTCGGCCACGGCGCGGCGCAGCGTCTCGTCCACCGCGTCCAACGAGCCTGGCATGATCAGCGTATCCAGTTGGTGCTCCGCGACGAGCGCGCGCACCGTGCGAAGCGTGTCTGGCGTGCCGAAGATGACGACGGAGATTTCCCGCATCCGGGCTCGTCCGAGCACTTCCTCCTTCATCAGCGTGGGATCGGCGCAGTCGATGAGCGCTATCGATGGCTTCTCGCGCTTCATGGCCGTGTCGGGATCTTCGGGAGGCCTGTAGAAGCGCACGAGATAGCCGAGCGTTTCGACGAGACCGCCTAACAAGGCTGCAGCGACGGCGTCAGATGACAGGATCAACACAACATGCTTGCCTCGGCCGCCATCGTCGGCCGGTCTGGGCGTTTGCGGCATCGGGCTGTGGGTTCCGGCTGACACGTGTGCGCTGTCGCGCAATCGCCGCACCCGTGCCGCGCAATAGCACGAAATTTTCCCATGAGCACGTACGTACTCTTGACTCCGTTTCGTCCCGGCTATTTCTTAGCAGCCCCGACTGAGCCCTCACCGCCCGCAGACGCATCCCTGGCATGATGGCGTTCGATCGTCCTCCGAGCGCGCCGGCACTCGAGCCGGCGACTGTGGCACAGCTTCGCGAGGCATTATCCCGTTCTGTCGCCGCGGGTTCGCACGATGATGGTCTGAAGGCCCTGTTGAAGCGCGCCGCGAGCGAAGCGCGCCAGAAGGGCGTTCAAGCCGAACAGCTCCTCGTCGCACTGAAGGATGTCTGGTACGCGTTGCCCGGCCTCTCGACGCAGCCGGGAAACGACGTGCAGACGCGGCTGCTGCAGCAGCTGATCGCGCGTTGCATTCAGGAGTATTACGCGGCCTGAGCACGCGGATTGCACACCAGACGCGACGCCAAACCCCTTCGGAGGAGTAGGAGCATGGATCGGAAACTCACAGTCGCCGCGTGCGTCGCGGCACTTGTTGCCCTGGGTGCGTGCAGCCGCGGCGACAACTCGGCGTATGACTCGACGGCTGGCGCGACGGCAGGTGCCATGGCGACGCCGCCGGCAGTGACGCCGGGCGTCGGCACGTCCACGGGCGCTACGACCGGCGCGATCACCACGCCTGGCGTGGGGATGAGCACCGGCGCGTCGACCTACACGGATACGACCAAGAAAGGCACGACCAAGAAGCCGTAAATCATTCGGCAGAACGTGGAAGGCCGGCGTGACGACGCCGGCTTTTCTTTTTTCGGGTGTAGTCAGAGATGCCGCTTCGATCCCTGCTCCTCGTCGTTGCGCTGGTCTGCGCGACTCCTCCCACACCGACGCGCGCGCCCGTCGTGCGCACCGGTCTGGACGTCGTGCTCACCGACTCGCTCGGCGTGTTGCGCGGCAAGCGCGTCGGGCTGATCACGAACCACACCGGCATCGACGCCGAGCGCAGGCGAAACATCGACCTGCTGTTTCACGCCGCCGGCGTGAAGCTCGTCGCGCTGTTCGGGCCCGAGCACGGCATCGGCGGTGTCATCGAAGGCGGCGAGCACGTGGGCGCGGCGACCGATAGCGCGACGCACCTGCCGGTGTATTCGCTGTACGGCGAGACGCGCGTGCCCACGCCGGAGATGCTGCGCGGCATCGACGTTCTCGTGTACGACATCCAGGACGTCGGCGCGCGCGTGTACACCTACGTGTGGACGATGTCGCTCGCCGCGGACGCGGCGGGCAAGGCGGGCATCCCATTCGTCGTGCTCGACCGGCCCAATCCCATCCGCGCGGACAGAGTCGGAGGGACCGTTCTCGAGACGCCGTACCGCTCGTTCGTCGGCCAATACGAGGTCGCGCTTCGGTATGGTCTCACGGCGGGCGAGCTGCTGCGCTACCTCGCAGGCACGGGCCGCGTGCGAGCCAACGTCACGGTGATACCGATGCAGGGATACCGTCGCTCGATGTGGTTCTCGGAGACGGGACAGCCCTGGGTCAATCCGTCGCCGAACATCCGCGACGAGGAAACGGAAGTCCTGTATCCGGGCACCGTGTTCTTCGAGGCGACGAACCTGAGCGAGGGACGCGGCACGGATGCGCCGCTCAAGCAGGTTGGCGCGTCGTGGCTGACCGATGCGCCGGCTCTCGCCGATGCGCTGAATGCGAGGCGATTTCCCGGATTGCGCTTCGAGCCGCGCGGCGGTGTCGCGGTGAGCACCGGACAGAAAGAAGGCGGCCGCACGATTCCGATGGTCCGCCTGGTCGTCACGAACCGCGACAGCGCGGACGCGATCACCGCGGCGGTGTGGACGCTCTGGAGCATCCGGCAGCGGCATCCGGCCGAATTCAAGTGGCAGCGCGGCAATGGCATCGAGCAGTTGGCCGGCACGGCGGAGCTCCGGCGCGTCGTGGACAGCGGGACCGAGGCCGACGTTCGCGACATGCTCGCGCGGTGGCGCCGCGCCGCAGAAACGTTCCAGAACGAGACGCGCCCGTACTGGCTGTACTGAGCACTCTCGTCATGGTAAAGTTTGGTCGATTCCCGTGCTGGAGGACCATCTGAGAATCGTCGCGTCCACCGCTCTGCTGCTCGCCGCAGCTATCGCGGGCTGTTATCGCTATGTGCCGGTGACGCGCAGCTCGCTTGTCGCGGGTGAGCCCGTGTCCATCGCGCTGACGTTGCAGGGATCGATCGACGCAGCTCCGCACATCGGCAACAACGTTGCGTCGGTTGAAGGGACCGTGACGGAGGCCGACAGCACAGGAGGAGTCGCACTCTCGCTGCTGTCGGTACGGCGGCGCGGAGAGAACGTCGCGACGACATGGAGCGGAGAGTCGATCCGGCTATCGAGCGCCGATATCGAGGAGATCAAGGGCAAGCAGTTTTCACGCGGCAGAACCGCTGCCGCCTGGACGGCACTCGGTGTGGCGTCGGTCGGGGTCATCGTCGCCATCGCCAGGTCCACGGAACTCGTCAGCGGCAGCAGCGGCGGCCGTCCGATCCCGCCACCGTGACGACGCTCCGAAAAAAAAAGGCGGCCCAGCGCGGGCCGCCTTTTTTTTCCTCACGCGTACTTCAGTTCACTGGCAGACAGGGGTTCCGGTGATCGCGGTATTCGCATCGCGCTCGAGCAACGGAATCGGCAGAAGGCATCCGGGCTTCCTCACGGCGATGGACGTGGACAGCCAGCGTGGATCCTTGATGCCAAAGCGGTACATGTCGTTGAGTCTGCGCCCCTGGAAGACCAGGTTGATGCGCCGCTCCCACTGCAGCAGTTGCAGGCGCGTCGGCCCGGTACCGGTATAGGCGGCCTTCCCGTCGATGGCGCGCAACGCATTGATGTTCGTGTCGAACGTCGCGTTGTCTCCGGCCGCGAGCGCCGCCTCCGCCCGAATGAGATACATCTCGCGCTTGGAGACGACGGCCATCGGCGGATGGTTGATGTCCGATGCAAAAATGAACCGACCGATCATTTTGACCGCCGCTGCGTCCACGAGGCCCGTGACGGGGTCTTTCGCGATGATCGCCTTCGGCTTCTTGTTGGTGAGGTCGATCGTGACGAAGGCTGCGGTATCCGGCGTATGCTCGACGCGTGAGTTCATCTCGAAGCCGACACCGCCGCTCGCATCGTCGCCGGAGTTCGTGTTGTCGACGAGCAAGTCGTAGATGTAGTCGCCGGACATTTCACTGATCGCCTGCGTGGCATCGGCGACCGCCTGGGGATCGTTGACGAGCGGATTCGCCGGCGTCGTGCCCGGCGGATTCAGCATCAACCAGACGGCCCGGTCGAAACGCACGCGGGCACGCAGGCCAACGATGTTCGCGTGATTGTCGCCCGTCGCGATGGGCTCGCCGAGATCGAGCCATTTGAGAGCCGAATCGTAGACCTGCACCATGTTCATCTCGCCCAGATTGGGCCCGGCGACCGTGCGATCGGAGATGGCGACGTCGTCGTACATGTTGCCCATCTCGTCGTAGATGAGCGCGCCCATGAGGTATGCCTGTGCGAGCAGCTGCGGATCGGCCAACGACCCATCGGCCTGGAATTTCGCAACCTTCTGCATCGCCTGCTCCGATATCCAGCGCGCCCGCATCGCGACGAGGTACGATGCCTGGAGGTACTCGTTCGTGTTGATATCGAGACCACCGGTGTCCAGCAACCGATAGTCGTCGCGCGAGCCGGTCTGGAAGGATTCGTCGGAGATGATGTTGTACGCGTTCATCATCGACGAGAGGGCATTCGCGTTGAGGTTGATCGCGCCGTTCACGAGCGCGCCCGCGGCGGTCGGATTGTCGAGCGCGTTCGGCGTCACGTTGTTGGGGTTATCCACGTCGAGCAGCGAGCTACACGCTCCCAGCAACAGCGTGGCAACGCCTCCGACCACGAGCGTCCGCGTCAACCGACGAGCGACGCCGTGCATTGGTGTGCTGACAATGTTTGGCATGTTGTCGTCTCCGGTTAGTAGCCGATGCGGACAGACAGACCGATACGGCGCGGGAGCGGGAACCCGAACGCATCGATGGACTCCACGAAATTCTCGTTGACGTAGCTCCCGTCGCTGCCCACCTGCCCGCCGCCGCCCACGTAACTCACCTCAGGATCCACGCCCTGGTATTTCGTCCAGAGGAAGAGGTTGCGGCCGGTGAGAGTGAACGAGACGTCCCGTCCTCCTATTCGCGAGGCCACACTTCTCGGCGCGAGCCACGTGACGCTCAGCTCACGGAAGCGGAGGAAATCGCCGTTCGATACTTCGTTCAGCCCCTGATACGGCGTGAGCGACGCGAGATCGTTGGCCCACACCTTGGCGGCGTCGAGCCGCTGCTGCGCGGTGGACGCCGGATTCAGCAGCGTCGCCCGCGTCTGCGCGAACAGCTTGGAGTTCGTCCCGACCGGCGACGCATTGCGGAAGCCGCAGATGAGGCACCAGTAGGTATAGTGGCCGCCCTTGTACTCGAAGAGCGAACTGACGCGCCAGTTCTTCGCGAAATTGATGTTTGCACCGAACGATCCGGTGTAATCCGGCGTCGGCTTGCCCAGGTCGGAGTTGATCCCGTCCTCGGTCATGATGACTGAACCGTTGAAGATCGCGGTGTAATCGCGCGGCACCGACAGGAAAGCGAGCATCTCGGCTTCGGTGTCGGGCACTCCGTCCTTGTTGATGTCGTACGGCAGCGAGCCGGCGGGCACCTGCTTCAGCTTTGCGCCGAAGAACTCGCCGGGTGCGTAGCCCTCTCTGATGTAGCCGCGGATACGGGCGTACGAGCCACCGGTCTTGAGCTCCGGTGCAGCACCCAGGGAGACGACCTTCTGTTTGAGGAAGGCGATGTTGCTGAACGCCTCGAGCGACACATCGGGCGTCTGCACCACGAACCCGCGAAGTGCCAGCTCGGTGCCGTGCGCATCCATCACGCCGACATTCGTGAGCTGAGCGTTCGTAAAGCCGCCCGACGGCGGATACTGCAGGCCGAAGAGGAGGTCGTTGACACGACGCTTCCAGTACGTGGCTTCGATGCCGATGCGGTCATGCAGAAAACCGATCTCCGTGCCGCCCTCGACTTCGGTGGACACTTCGGGCTTCAGATCCGGGTTGCCGAGGTTGTCCGGACGAAGACCGGCGCCCGAAGGTCCAGTCTGCGCCGCAAACGTCGTGAACTTGGCGAACGCCGAGGGTTGACGACCCGACTTGCCCCACGCCGCGCGCAGGCGAAGCGACGATACACTCGGAACGTGGAAGCCCGCGAGGTCTGATGGGACGAACGAGATGGAAGCCTTCGGATACAGCACACCCGCTGCGCTTTTTCCGAACGCGCTCGAATAGTCATAGCGCGAGCCAACCGTCAGATACAGGAAGTTCTTGTACGCCACCTGATCCTGAGCGAAATACCCGCCGTTCACGGTCTCCAGGATGCCGTCGTACGCTTGCTGCGTGCCCGCAGCGTCCGTCCGCGAAATGCCGGGGCCGGGGAAGTCGTAGCCGAAGGAACCGGGATATTTCACCTTCGTGAGAAAGCCCTGGACGCCGGCAAGGAACGCGGAATTGAACGACGTCAGGAAGTCACGGGTCCAGTTGGCCTTCACATCGAGCGTGATCTGTCGGTTGTTCGTGTCCTGAATGCCCTTGTCGCCATACACGTCGTCGCCGATCACGCCGTCGATGTTGTAGCCGAACGGCTGGAAGTTGGTCACGGTCTGGCTGAGGTAATCGACGCCGAGCAGTCCGGTTACGTTGAGCGACGCCGTGGGCATGTAGGCCAGGTTCATCGACGAGATGAAGCGGTCGCCGGTGATTTCGGCCAGCTTCTGAGCGGTCTCACGCGGCGTTCCGAATGCGTTCGGCGAGCCCGTCGGATTGCCCGCAATCTTGCAGACGCCCGGCGCCTGCACGCCGAAGTCCGGATCGGTGCCCGTCGGGTCGGAGTTGGCGCAGTTGCCAAGATCCGGCTTCGAAAACTCGAGCAGCGTGACCGGCGAGTAGATGTTGTTGCCGTACTGCGGCCGATTGGCGTACGTGTTCGAGTATGTCGCCTGCGCGCCGAGCCGCACTTTCGGCGTCATGAAGAAATTGACGCTCGTGCGACCGCCGGACCGACGCACGACATCCTGCGCGAGGCCGCCGAGCTTTTCCGCGGCCCAGGGCCCGTCGTCATCGGAGTAATTGCCGGAGACGAGGTAGTTGAGATTCTGCGTGCCACCGGTGACGGCCACCTGGACCGTCTGCGCGGACCCCGTCTCGAAATACTTGCGCTGCAACGGCTCGCTGAACGGTGTGTACAGCGCCAGATCGTTTCGGCCCCACAGCTTCTTGAGCGTGTCGAGTTGTCCCGCACGCGTCGGGACGCCCCAATTGTCGTCGATGCGATTCGTCGGATAGTTGGAGAAGTCCTGGCTGACGGTGACGTCCCACTTCGGCGGTCCCGCAGACCCCTGCTTCGTGAAGATCTGGATCACGCCGTTCGATGCTTCTGTGCCGTACAGCGTGGCCGCGGCGGCGCCCTTGAGGATTTCGATACGCTCGATCGTGCTCGGATCGATGGCGTCGAGGTTTGACAACGTCGCATTCGCGTTGCTCGCGCCACTCGAGTTGATCCGCAGGCCGTCGACGAAGATGATCGGCTCGTTGGACTGTGTCAGCGACGCATTGCCGCGGATGCGGATCTTCATCGCCTCGCCAACCAGACCGCTCGATGAGAGACCGACGACGCCAGGCTCGCGTCCCTGCAACATCTCGGAGGCCGTCCGGATGGGTGCGAACGTCGGCGGCTCGATCGTCGCCACGGTATTGCCGAGTCGCTTCACTTCCGTTGCGCCGGCGGTGCCGGTCGTGACGATCGCTTCCAGCTGCACGGCGGATGCGGAGAGCGTGAAGTCGACAGTCTGCGTCGACCCTGCCTGCACCGTCACGTTGCGGGTCACGGAAGCGAAGCCGAGCATCCTGATCCGCAGCTGCACGTCACGCGCTGGCACGTTGGCGATGCGATAGACGCCATCGGCATTCGTCGTGGCGTCCATGTTGGCGCCGACGACGTGGACTTGTGCGCCCTCGACGGGACGCGACGTGCCCTGGGCGCGCACGTGTCCCTCGATGGTGCCGACGCCTGCGGCGTCCTGTGCGCGCAGCACAGGTGCCAACGCTGCCATCAATGGCAGGACGAGAAGTGTGAGGGCAGCTCTATATCGACCTGAAATGGGCATTTTGCCTCCGCCTGGGTTGGAAGCCGGCCATTTCGCCGCAAGGAAGCTCGCTGCTCGCGACGGTGGTGGGTGGCCTTATCTGCCAGTTGGACCCAGGGTTGTCAACCCTCGTCACTTCTTAGGGGCTTTTGACCCCTCTACTGCTTCGCGGCCAGGTGGGGCGATGCCGAGAGTCGTATCGCAGCTTCCCGCGCCGAGGCATCGCTCGAATCGAAGGCGAGCCCACGGCGCAGGTATGACAGGGCGGCCTCGTAGTCCTTTCTCAGGAGGCTCACCCGGGCGAGCTGGAACTGCGCGGGCGCAATGCTCGGATTCAGCGCGGCGGCTCGCCGATACAGCGAGTCGGCGCGGCCGAGATCTCCTCGAACGAACGCGATGTTCGCCAGGTTGAACCATGCGAGCGGCTCCGAAGGGTCGAGCGTCGCGGCGTTCGTCAGCGCCGTCACTGCGGCCGCAGTATCACCCGCGCTCGTGAGTGCGATGCCGAAGTTGACCCACGCCAGGCTGTTCGACCGATCGACGGCGAGACTGGATTGATACGACGCAATGGCGCTTCGCAGATCGCCGGCATCCCGTTCGACATTGGCTCGGCTCATCAGGAGCGCGGCGCTCGACGGACGCACGTCCAGCGCACGATCATACGCCAGCCGCGCCGCGCCGAAGTCGCCGCTCGCGGCGAATCGGTCGCCCATGTAGCCGAGCGCGATCGACCAGCGCGCGCGCATCGCAAGGTCGTGATCATCTTCGGCGCGCAATGCCGAAGCAAGCACGCGGCGCGTCGATCGCTCGGAGCCAGCGGCGAGGTGCAGCGCGGCGATCGCGAGCGCGCGCACGTCTACGTCCCGCGAACCGGCCAGGGCGCGCAATCGTCTCTTCGCCGCGGGATGGAGCCCGCCGTCGGGCCGGACCTCGGCCTCGAGGAAGCGACTCAGGCCGGCGAACTGCGCGAACGTACGCCGCGTGGCCGACGCCGTGTCCGCGAGCAACAACGTCGCGGAGTCGGACGCGGATGGTTGCGTCGACGCGCGGATCTGCGCCGCCACGCTCGGGGGCATTGGCTTCACCTCGCCCCACCACGCGCGAATCTGCCGCTCCTGCTGCGCGATTGACATCGCCGCATGGCATGCGCTGCAGGCACTCGTCAGTCCCAGCAGGGAATCGACGGCGGGCCGTGGTATGGAGATGCTGTGG
>DATFHG010000156.1:0-15361 GCA_035248725.1 Gemmatimonadaceae bacterium
TCAACATGAATCCGTCGACGCAGGCCGCGCTGCTCGCCGACGTGGTCGCGTCGCTCGACGGACAGGGGATTCACAAGCTCGTGCTGCTGAACGGCCACGGCGGCAACGACTTTCGCCAGATGATCCGCGAGCTGCAGCCGCGGACGCGCGTGTTTCTCTGCGCCATCAATTGGTGGTCCTGCGTGGACGTCATGCAGTTCGTGCAGGAAACCGGCGATCACGCCGGCGAGGCCGAGACGGCGGCCATGCTCCATCTCGCGCCGGAGCTGGTGCGCCCACTCGAGGATGCCGGTGCCGGACGCGCCCGCGCATCGCGCCTCACGGGAGTTCGCGAGGGATGGGTCTGGGCGCCGCGTCGGTGGACGCAGGTCACCGACGACACGGGTATAGGCAATCCGGCCAAGGCCACCGCGGCCAAGGGCGAAGCCTACGTCAATGCCGCAGTCGCGAAGATCGCCGACTTCTTCGTGGAGCTGGCAGCGCTCGACCTCGCGAAGCTTTACGAGGCTTAGCCGGTCATTTCTCCAGCGCGGCCTTCATTCGTGCGAGGTGATGCCACGGATGACGGAGTGGATGGTCCTCGATCACGAATTGCGTCGTGACGGGCGCGCCATAGCTCAGGGAGAACGGCGCGCATTTGTCCAGTTGCTCGTCGCTGAGCTTGCGCACGCCGTCGGCCGCCGCCTTGCTGTTCTTCTGCAACAGCTCGAGTGCTTCGGCCTTCGTGCAGGTGCGGTTGTCGCGTGCGTGCTTGGCGTTGATTTGCGCCACCACATCCCACGTGACGTCCATGACGGTGCCACCGCCGGCAACCTGCGAAATCACGTCCATCTCGATGGGATACATGCTGGCCACGTGATGCACCGTGACGCCGACGCTGCGCCCATCCTTCGGCACAACCGCCTTCCACTGGGCGTCGCTGAGTCCCTTCGCCCACGCGGCCAGCTCCGCCGCGCCCTGCTCGATCCGCTGTGCAAGTAAATCCGCCCGACGACCCATCGCGTCCCTCCGCCTGTGTGTGGTGGACACAAAGCTCGCACGCGGCGGAAGCGGCGGATAGTACGCTAGTCCGAGGGCAATGCGGTCAGGACGCTGACCCTCGAGGCACGGCGTGCGGGCACGAACCCCGCCAGCAGCGCAACGCCGAGGATGACAGCGGCAACGAGCAGGATGGTCGCGGGATCGTGCGGGGTCACGGCGTACAGCGACTTCTCGAGCACCCGCGTGAGCGCGAGCGCGGCCGCGATGCCCATGACCGCGCCGGATACCGCGAGCACCGTCGTGCGGCGCAGCACCATCCCGATGACGTCCGCCGGTCGCGCGCCGAGCGCCATGCGCAGCGCGATCTCGCGCGAGCGCTCGGCGACGTCATAGGCGAGCACGCCGTAGGTACCGATCGCCGCCAGCACCATCGCGATGAGCGAGAACGCGGCCAGCAACCGCGTCTGGAACAGCGGGTCGGCGACGGCGTCGAGCAGCGCGTCGTCCATGCTCTGGAGCCGCTGCGCCGGCACCGTTACATCGACGGAACGCAACACGGACCGCATCGCCGGCGCGATGCTCGCTTCACCGCCGTCGCCTTCCATGCGCACGACGTACGTCATGTGGCCGAGGATGAACGTCCAGTCGCTCTGCGCGTACGGGAAGTACATCGCGGAGTGACGGTCCATCGACCGGTCCTGCGCGACGTCGGCCACGACGCCCACCACGGTCATCCACTGATCCGGCTTCGGGTCATCCACCATCGCGACGCGCTTGCCGACGGCGTCCGCGCCCGGCCACACACGCCGCGCCACGCTCTCGCTCACGATCACCACGTCGGAGGCACTCGCGTTGTCCGCTTCCGAAAAGTCGCGTCCGCGCAACAGGCGCACGCCCATCGTGGCGAAATACCCGGGGCTCACGAGGATCTTGTCCAACCCGTATCCGTGCGGCGTCGGTGACGTGCCTTCGACGACGAAATCGCCCATCATGCCCACATCCGTCATGGGCTTGAACGTGACACTACCGACCGAGCGAACGCCGGGAAGCCGAGCGAGCTCCGACAGCATGCGGGAATGGAATGCGCGCTGGGCGCGGGCGTCCGCATACCGCTGCGTCGGGAGGTCGACGGTCATCGTCATCACGTGCCGCGGATCGTAGCCTTTCTCGGCCTCGCGCGTACGCAGGAAGCTCTTGATCATGAGTCCGGCGCCCGTGAGCAGCACGAGCGCCAGCGCCACCTCGGCGGCGACGAGTGAGCCGCGCAGCCGGCCGTGCGATCCGCTCACGCTGCGACCGCCGCCAGCCATCGCTTCCTGTGGGCGCCGCCGCGCGCTTTGCAACGCGGGGACGAGCCCGAACGCGACGCCGCACAACAGCGACACCGCGATCGTCACCGCGAGCACGCGCCCGTCCACGTGCACCTCGTCGACGCGAGGGATGCGCCCTTTCGGTGCGATCGCGAGAAGCGCGCGAACACCGGAAAACGCGAGGAGAATCCCCAGCGCGCCGCCCGCTGTGCCCACCAGCGCGCTCTCCGTCAGCAACTGTCTGGTGATGCGCCCGCGGCTGGCGCCGAGCGCAACGCGCACCGCCATCTCGCGGCGGCGCGACGCCGCGCGGATGAGGAGCAGGTTCGCGACGTTCACGCACGCGATGAGGAGCACGAATGCCACCGCGCCGGAGAAGATCAGGAGCGACGTGGACACGTCGCCGGTGACCACGCGCTTGAGCGGCAGGATGTCCGCGCGCATCGCCGCTTCCGGATCGCGGTCGTCGCGCGGCACCTGCGCCATGAGACTCTGCAGCTCGCGGCGTGCCTGTTCCGGCGCGATGCCCGGACGCATGCGCCCCAGTACCGACATGATAAAGGAGTTGTGTGCGTCGAGCTGCACATCGAGCGGCGTCCAGAAGTCCGAGCTCGCGGGGAAGGAAAAGCCCGGCGGCATGACGCCGACGATCGTCAACGGGACGGCATCGATGGTCGCGAACGCACCGATCGCGCGCGGGTCCGCGCCGAAACGCTCGCGCCACAGCCGGTCGCTGATGATCACCACGCGGCTCTGATCGCGGTCGTCCCTGGTGAACGCGCGGCCCAGGCGCGGCTGCACGCCGATGGTGGTGAAGAACTGTCCGTCGACACGCCCGCCGGTGAGACGCACGGCGTCTCCCGCTCCGCTGAGTGTGCCGGCCCGGCGATTGTACGCCGTCACGTGCGCGAAGCTGTGCTGGCGATCGCGGTACGGAAGCCAGTGCCGGTCGGTGAGTCCGGGTGGCGGAGAGAAGGGGAGGTCCGGCGGGAGATAGGACGCGAGATACAGCTGGTCCGGCGCGGGGAAGGGCAGCGGCCGGAGCAGGACGGAGTTCACGACGCTGAACACGGAGCTGTTGGCGCCGATCGCGAGGCCGAGCGTGAGCACCGCGGCGACGGTGAACGCGGGCGTGCGCCGCAGACTGCGGACGCCGTACCGCACGTCCTGGAGCAAGCGCTCGAGCCACATGCCGCCGCGCTGGTCGCGGGTGACTTCGGCCACGTGCGTCGGGTTGCCGAACTCCCGGCGCGCCGCGAGCTCCGCCTCCGCCGGCGCCTCGCCACGCGCGATACGCTCGTCCGCGGCCATCCGCAGGTGCGCGCGCAGCTCCTCGGCCAGCTCGTCGTCGTCGCGCGCGCTCATGTTTCACGCTCCGCCGGCGGGTTGAGGATCGCACCGATCGCGTGCGCCATCTGCTCCCAGCGCGACCGCTCGGACGCCAGCTGCTTTCTGCCGGCGGCGGTGAGCGTATAGACGCGCACGCGCTGTCCGTTGTCGGAGACGTCCCAGTCGGCGCTGATCCATCCCTGCTTCGCCAGGCGGTGCAGCGCGGGATACAGCGAGCCCGTTTCCACCTGCAGCGTCTCGCGCGAGTTGGCGCGGATCATCTGAGCGATGCCGTAGCCGTGTCGCGGTCCCCAGCGCAGCGTCTGGAGGATGATCATGTCGAGCGTGCCCTGGAGCAGCTCGATCCGGGAGAGTCCGCGCTTCGATGCCATGGGTGTAGTCGGTCTACAGGGTGGATGTAGACTGCCTACCTCCTGGGCGACTGTCAATGTCCGGACCGCCCGTCCCGCCCTGCCGCCCGCTCGCACGCCCCACGCGCCCGCTGGGCGGTTCGGGCTTGACGCTGTCCCGCGCCGATGCCATCTCTTCTCCAGATAAACTAGAGGACCACCATGGCTGAATCGTCCGGCGAGCTGCTGCAGGGGACTCTCGAGATGCTCGTGCTCAAGGCGTTGTCGCTCGAGCCGATGCACGGCTGGGGGATCGGTCATCGCATCGAGCAGATGGCGCGCGGCGCGTTCGTCGTGCCCCAGGGATCGCTCTACCCCGCGCTGCAGCGCCTGATCAACAAGGGATGGATCCGGTCGGACTGGCGCACGTCGGAGAACAACCGTCGCGCGCGCTACTACCTGATCACCCGCGCGGGAACGCGCCAGCTGCAGGTGGAGACGGCGGACTGGGAACGCGCGTCGAAGGCCGTGAACGCCATCCTGCGCGTGGCCACCGCGGAGGGACTATGAGTGTCTTCAGCCATCTGCGCGAACGCGCCCGGGCGCTCTTCGGCCGCGACCGCATGGAGCACGACCTCGACGACGAGATGCGCTTTCACATCGAGCGCGACGTGGAGGAGCGCGTCCGTCAGGGCACCGATCCTGTCACCGCGCGGCGCGCGGCGGTGATGGCCGTCGGCGGCGTGGAGCAACAGAAGGAGCGTGTGCGCGACGCACGCGGCGTCGGCGTCCTCGAGAACCTCGGCGCGGACCTGCGCTTCGCGCTGCGCGCGCTGCGCCGCGATCCGATCTTCAGCGTCGCCGCCGCGCTCGTGCTGGCGCTGGGCATCGGAGCGGCAAGCGCGGTCTACGGCATCGCCGATGCGGTGCTCTTCGCGTCGCTGCCGTACCCCGAGCCGGACCGCATCGTCCGCGTGTATCAGAAATACTCGAACGACAACATGTTCGGCCTGTCGATGGTGGACGTGATGGCCATCGCGGAGCAGCAGCACAGCTTCTCGGCGTTCGGCGTCATGCGCCCCGGCTCTGGGTCCGTGTCCGCCGCCAATGCGACGCCGGAGCAGCGTGGCATCGGTCGCGCGACATCGGGCTTTTTCACCGTCCTGGGTGTCACGCCAGCCGCCGGCCGATTGCTGCAGCCGAGCGACGAGACGCCCGGCGCGCCGCAGGTGATGGTGCTGACGCATGCGCAGGCCGTGCGGTGGTTCGGCGCCCCGGAGCGCGCGGTCGGTCAGGCCGTGCAGGTGGACGCCGTGCCATACACCGTGGTGGGGGTGCTGCCGCCGAACGTCACCAACCTTGCCGGCTGGAGTCCCGCGATGTGGGCGGCGATGCCGCTCACGCCGCCACAACGCCGTGGTCCGTTCGGTATTCGCGCGTTCGGTCGCCTCAAGGATGGCGTGACGATGGAGAGCGCGACGCGCGACCTGGGCTCGATCAGCGAACGGATCTTCCCGATCTGGAAGTCCAGCTTCCGCGACAGCACCTCGCGTCTCACGCCCGTCGATCTCCGCCAGGCGATCCTCGGTGCCGAGTCGCCGCGGCAGGTGGGTCTGCTCGCGGCCGGCGTGTTCCTGGTGCTGCTGGTAGCGGTCGCGAACGTGGCCATGCTCATGCTCGTGCGCATTTCGGCACGCGAGCCTGAACTGGCGGTGCGCACCGCGCTCGGCGCCAGCCGCTGGCGTCTTGGCCGGCTGCTCGCCGGCGAAAGCATCGTGCTCGGCGCCGTCGCCGCCGTGCTTGGTTTTGCGCTGGCCGTTCTCATTCTGCGTCTTGCGCCATCGTTCATGCCGACGCTGCCGCGCATCTCGAACGTGTCCGCCAACGCGCGCGTCGCGGTCGCCGCCGCGGGCGCCGGCCTGGTGTCCGCCGTCGTTGCCATGATCTCACCGATGCTCTCGGTGCTCGGCCGCCCCGTGACGTCCATCGTCGCCGACCGGCGCGTGGGCGCCGGGAAGCGGACCGACCGCATGCGCAGCGTTCTCGTCGCGACGGAGTTCGGGCTCGCGCTGCCGCTGTTGTTCGGAGCGGGGCTGCTCTTCAACAGCTTCGTCAGACTGCAGCGGGTGAACCCCGGCTTCAATCCCGACGGAACCGTTGCGGTGAGCATTGGACTTCCGCTCGCGCGATACCAGGATCCCGCGGCCGGGCTGCGTTTCTGGCGCGAGCTGGAGAGTCGCGTGCGTTCCGCGGCTGCCTTCTCGACGGCGGGGGTGTCCAGCAACCTGCCTCCCACCGACGCGCAGGACATCAACAATTTCGATCTCAAGGACAAACCCGTTCCACCGGGCGGGAACGAGCATCTGCCGCCGTGGATGGGTGCGAGCAACGGATACTTCGAGGCGCTCGCCATCCCGCTCATCGAAGGCCGCCTCTTCACGCCCAGCGACACCGGCGGGAATTTCCCCGTCGCGATCGTCAGCCAGTCGTGGGCGAAGAAGTATTACCCGGAGGGCGGAGCAGTCGGGAAGCAATTCATCAGCGGGGGATGCACCACCTGTCCGCTCATGACGGTGATCGGCGTCGTCGGCGACGTGAAGTACATGGGGCTCGGCTCCTCCAGCGACGCCGTGTACGAGCCGCTGACGCAGTATCTGCCGTCGTCGGCAAACCTCGTCGCGCGGGTGCGCGGCTCGACGCCGTCCGCCGGCTCCTTCAAGGCGCTGCGGGAGATCGTGGGCTCGATGGATCCGCAGATCGCGCTCGTCGAGACCACGCTGCGGGACGAGGTGGATCGATCGCTCGACGATCCGCGCCGCTTCGCAACGATCCTCGGCAGCTTCGCCTTCACGACGGTCCTGCTCGCGTCGGTCGGCATCTTCGGGTTGATGGCGTACACGGTGCGCACACGACGTCGCGAGATCGGGGTGCGCATGGCGCTCGGCGCGCAGCCCGGATCCGTCGTCGGGATGATCGTCGCGCGCGGGATGCGATATGCGATCGCCGGGAGCGTCATCGGGATCGGCATCGCCCTCCTCGGCGGACGCTGGCTGCGCGGATTCCTGTTCGGCGTCGGAAGCACCGACCCCGCGACGCTGGCGCTCGTGACGATCACCCTGCTGACGGCGGCAACGCTCGCGTGCTGGTTCGCGGCGCGCCGCGCGGCGCGGATCCATCCGGTGGAGGCCATCGCGGGCAACTGAAGGGGCGGTTTCGGCGAATACCTAGTTGACATAGGCGTCCGACGGTGTAATACCTAAGCCAGCGAGGTAACGACCATGGCTGGCTCCGATCTGTACACCGGAACGCTCGATCTCCTGATCCTCAAGGCCGTGTCCTGGGGACCGCGACACGGGTACGCCATCGGGCGCTGGATTCGCGAGACGACGTCGGACGTGCTGAACGTCCAGGAAGGCGCCTTGTATCCCGCGCTGCACCGTCTCGAGCGCAAGCGGTTGCTCGAGGAAGAATGGCGCGAGTCCGAGACCGGCCGGCAGGCAAAGTACTACTCGCTCACCCCGGCTGGCCGCACGCATCTGCGGGCGGAGCGCAGGCGGTGGGAAGAGTACTCGGGGGCGGTGGCACGCGCCCTCGCCACCACGTGAGGCATTCATGACGAAGAAGAGCTTTCGTCTCTCCGACGCGCGCCCCGACGCGAGTCGCGACGTCGACGACGAGGTGACGTTCCATCTCGAGATGCGCGCGCGCGAATTCATGGAGCAGGGGATGAGCGAGGCGGATGCGAGGCGCGAGGCGGCGCGATCCTTTGGGGACGTGCAGACGATCCAGGGTGACCTGCGAACGGAGCGCAACGCGCGCAACACGGAGCGACGGCGCCGAGACTGGTGGGACGCGCTGCGCATGGACGCGCGGTACGCGCTGCGCGCGCTGCGCAAGAATCCCGCATTCTCGGTCGCGGCGATCAGTACGCTCAGCCTCGGCCTCGGCGCCACGCTCGCGGTGTTCACCGTCGTCAACGGCGTGATGCTGCGGCCGCTGCCGTACCGTACTCCGGATCGCATCGCGCTGGTGTGGTTGAACGAGGCGAGCACCGATGGTGGTGTGGCGCCGGATCTGCCGCTCTCCAGCGGATTCTTTTCCGATCTCGCGCGCGACGCGACAGCCTTCCAGGCGCTCGCGGCCTTCCGGGCGTGGTCCTTCTCCCTCGAGGGTGCGGCCGGATCGCCCCCCGAGCCGGTCTCGGGCTCGCGTGTTTCACCCGCCCTGTTCGAGGTGCTCGGAGTCCGCCCCCTGATCGGACAGGCGTTCACGAACGCGGACGCCCAGCCCGGCGGGCCGGGTGTGGCCCTCATCAGTTACTCGCTGTGGCAGCGACGTTTCGGGGGCGATCCCGGGATCGTGGGCCGGCGCATCGTGCTGAGCAACAGTCCGGCGACGGTGCTCGGCGTGATGCCGCCCGGCTTCGCTTTCCCGCGGGGAGCGGAGTTACCGGCGTGGGCGCAGTTCGGGCTTCGCACCGACGTATGGACTCCCCTCGTACTGGACTCCGCCGCGCTGCGTAATTACTCAACACAAAACCTGTCCGTCATCGGGCGGTTGAAAGACGGCGTCACGCGCACCAACGCGTCCGCCGACGTGAATCGGCTGCTCAGCGAGTTTCTGCGCGCCAACGCGCCCGGGTTCAAGCTCGAGTACCACCTGGTGCCCATGAGCGAGCAGGCAGCGCGGACCGTGCGGCGCGGGCTGCTCATCCTCCTCGGCTCCGTGTCATTCCTGCTGCTCATCGCATGCGCGAATGTCGCGAGCCTGCTCGTGGCCCGCGCCACGGGACGCCAGCGCGAGCTCGCCGTCCGCGCCGCACTCGGCGCCGGACGTGGACGCATCGCCCGTCAGCTCGTGACGGAAAACGTGGCGCTGGCGCTTGCTGCCGCGCTCATCGGAATCGCGATCTCGTACTGGGGCACGCGCGTGATGTTGTCCCTCGTACCCGGCTCGATGCCGCGCGCGGACGACATCGGCCTGGATTGGCGCGTCCTGCTGTTCGCGGCCGGCGTCGCGGTCCTGGCCGGGATCGTGTTCGGCCTGGCGGCGGCGTGGTCGACCCGCTCGCGCGAGCTGTCAGCGGCCCTCCACACTGGTGGTACGCGATCCACGGGTGGCATGGGACGCCGCTTCGGACGGCAGGCGCTCGTGGCCGTGGAAGTCGCGCTGTCGCTCATGCTGCTCATCGGAGCGGCGCTGCTCACGCGCAGCTTCATCCGGCTGCAGCATGTGCCGCCGGGCTTCGACGCACACGGTGTCCTCGCGGCGAATGCCTCGCTTCCGATCGCGGGACAGCTCAAGCCGCTCGTCGACGGCCCACGATGGGCGACGACGTTCAACGCGGCGATGGAACGGCTGAGCAAGGCGCCGGGGATCGAGTCGGTGGGCGCCATCAGCTCGTTGCCGCTCACCGGCGCGGTGGAAGGAGGCGGCGTACTCATCCCGGATCAGCCGCCGCCAGCTCCGGGCAAGATACCCCACGCGCAGTATCAGGTCGTGGCGGGCGATTACTTCCGCACGATGCACGTGCGCACCGTGCAGGGACGGGTATTCGATACGCGGGACGACGCCACGGGCATGCGCACGATGGTCGTGAACAGGGAATTCGTGCGACGCTTTCTTCGCGAGGACTCATCGGTCATCGGCCATGTCGTGTCGCCGACGTTCACGTTCGAGCGCAACGTGAGTTACACGATCGTGGGTGTCGTCGACGACGTGAAGCAGATGGCGCTGGACGGCGATCCGGAACCGCAGGTCTACGTGCCGCAATCACAGATGTCGTATCCATTCCTGAGCATCGTGCTGCGGACGACGGGTGATCCACTCACCGCGGTGCCGACGCTGCGTCGTGAGCTCATGGCGGTGGATCCCACGTTCACGCTCAACGACCTGCGCACGATGGACGACGTGCTGGATCAATCGCTGGCGCGCCAGCGGTTCAGCATGATGTTGATTGGCGTGTTCGCGGTGAGCGCGCTGGTGCTTGCCGTCGTGGGACTCTACGGCGTCATCGCCCTCCTCGTCGGACAGCGCAAGCGCGAGATCGGCGTCCGCGTTGCGCTGGGCGCCCGCCCGGCGGACGTCATCCGGATGGTCCTCGCCGAGAGCTCGCGCGTCAGCGTCGCCGGCGTGGTCGCCGGCATCGTCGGCGCGATCGCGCTCACCCGCGTCATCGCGGCCATGTTGTACGGCGTGAGCGCGACGGACGCCTCCACGTTCGTCGCGGCGGCGCTGGTCGTGGTCGCGGTGTCGCTGGCGGCGGCGTTCATCCCGGCGCGGCGTGCGTCGCGCGTGGACCCGACCATCGCGCTGCGAGCGGAGTAGGCTACCGGCGTTCCTTCAACGACGCGGCGTGCGCCGCCGCCTTCTCCATCGTGGGGTTCTTCGCGTACTCCGCGGACTTCCCCTTCGGGATGGAGAGCGTCTGCCAGTGCGCGCCGGCGGCGATCTTCGCGAGCAGGATGATCTGACCGGTATGCATCGCCGTGTGCGCGAGTGACCGGCACAGCGCCTCGTGCACACGCATGCCGGCGGAGCGGATCGTGATCGTCTTGTCGAGGTCGGCGTCGCTCAGCTTCCCGAGCTCGGTGGTCACCGTGTCGAAGCCGCGCGTCCACGCCTGCTCCACGTCCGCGCGCGTGAACGGGCCGTCGCTGAATTCGCCGTCGCGGTTCCGCCACGGCTTTTCGCCGTCCGTCGTGAGGAAATCGGTGAAGCGCGACGTGAGGTTGCCGCCGACGTGCCGGACGATCATCGCGATCGAGTTCCCGTCTCCCACCGGAATGTGGTTGAGATCGGCGTCGGACACCTGTGACATGGCCTTCTCGCCGGCCGCGCGCCAGCGGAGGTATTCCTCGATGAAGTCCCGGATCAACATGACACCTCCTGGGGCATGTCACGTATAGTACAGGACGGGAAATCGCAGCAGGAGATCATGGCGATGAAAAAGGACGAAGCGGTCGATAAGCTGGACCGGGCGGGATACCAGATCCACGATCTGAGCGCTCGCGCGTGGAATACGGCGCTGAATCCGACGAGCCACGGATGGGCGTCGAGCATTCTCAGCCTCGCCACCATTCCGGTGTTGAGCGCCGCGTCGATCGGGCATCTCGTGAGCTCGGCCGTGGTGAAGCAGATCGACCCGAACACCTTCGAGAAGATCACGACGCTCGGGGACGACAAGAAGAAGCCCTAGTCGCTACTTCAAATAGCTCTTCGCGATCATCATGTGGACGCCGACGTTTCCGTCCACGAGCTCGGTGATTCGCAGATCCGCGGCCATCGACGCTGCCTGATACGCCTGCACTTCGGTGAGACCGCGCGTCTGCTCGAGGAACTTCACCATCTCACGGATCGCGGTCTTCGTCGCGACAGTGAGCGACGTATCCGTTCCCATGGTGATCCAGTGCGTCGGGGTCTCGATGCGCGGCCAGTCGAGCTTCAGGTCTTTGCGCACCACGAGCTGCAGCCGGCCGCGCAGATTCGTCTCGATGGCGGTTTGATCCACCTCGCCATCGCCCTGCGCGGCGTGCCCGTCGCCGACCTCGAGCAGCGCGCCCTTCACGAAGACCGGGATGTACAGCGTGGTGCCCGCGACGAGCTCCTTGTTGTCCAGATTGCCCGCGTGCGCGCCCGGCGGGTTGCTGCTGACCCGACCGAGTGCAGGCGCGGGCGCCACGCCCATCGAACCGAAGAAGGGTTTGAGCGGCACCACGATGCCCGGCATCACCTCGGCGGTCATGTGCGCGCGGTCCAGGTGGATGAGCGTGCTCACGCGATTCGGTCCGCACAGCTCCGGCACGAAGCCGTGGCAGCCGTTGTATGCGTAGTCGATCGGCAGCGCGATCGATTGGATGCGAACCTCGAGCACATCTCCCGAATCCGCGCCTTCCACGTAGATCGGTCCGGTGAGGATATGGCCGCCCGGGCCCCGCAGCGCGCCGGTGTCCTGCGCCACGATGTCGCGCAACGACTGAGGGATGTCCGCCGGCTTCACACCGATGCGCTCCAATCCGGTCGGCGTGTTCGTGAGCATCGTCTCGACCTCGACGATGTCGCCCGACTTCACGTGGAGCGCCGGCCGGGCCTCGGACCAGTAGTAGCCGTACGCCACAGTCGTCGGCGTCGCCCGAAGGACGTGCACCGTCTGCGCCCCGAGGGATGCGCCGATCACGATCGCGGAAACCAGGTATCTCAGCATTCGCTATTCACCGTGCATCAGGGATTTCGACCCAATCCCTCACGCATCAAGATGGCAGGGTTTGACACGGATGCTTCGGAAAGTGCCTGATGCTTCGGATCAACTGCAAGACCTTGGCGCACGGCACACCGTTTCAACCCTGCCACCTTGATGCATGGCCGCGCAGCGATCCCGAGACCGCGCCGAACCTTCGCGAAACCAGGCTCTGGAGCAGTACATTCCGCGCATGAAAATGTCTCTGATCGCGCTCCTCGTACCAGGAGCATTAGCCGCACAAAGTCCACTGACTCCGTATCAATCGCTCGGTCGCGACATTCTGCGGGAGCTGGTCGAGACGAACACCGAATACTCGATCGGCAGCACGACGAAGGCGGCGGAGGCCATGGCGGCGCGTTTCCGCGCTGCCGGATTCCCGGCGTCTGACGTGATGATCGTCGGTCCGGACACCGGTCGCGACGCCAAGGATCGCAATCTCGTCGTCCGCTATCGCGGCGCGGGCAAGCGTCGGCCGGTGCTGCTCATTGGCCATCTGGACGTGGTGGAGGCGCGCCCCTCTGACTGGGTGCTGGACCCGTTCAAGCTCACGGAGCGTGACGGGCATTTCTACGGACGCGGCACGCTGGACATGAAAAACGGCGACGCCTCGTGGGTCGCGGCTCTGCTGCGAATGAAACAGGAGCGGATCGTGCCTGCCGGGGATTTCGTGCTGGCGCTCACGGCAGGCGAGGAAGGCGGCGGCGGCTACAATGGCATCCAGTGGCTGCTGGCAAATCGCCGCGATCTGATCGACGCCCAGTACGTGATCAACGCGGACGCCGGCGGCGGTGAGCTTCGCGACGGCAGGCCGATCGCGTTCGACGTGCAGGCGGCGGAGAAGGTGTTCGACTCCTTCCGGCTGACGGCTCGCAATTCCGGCGGACACAGTTCGCTGCCGCGCAAGGACAACGCGATCTACGCGCTCGCCGCCGCGCTCGTCCGCCTCGCCAATTACGACTTTCCCGCGCGCACCAACGCGGTCACGCGCGGCTACTTCGCGCGCACGGCACAGCTCATGACCGGCGACCTGGCCGCCGACATGCGCGCGGTGAGCACGTCCGAGATTCCCGATTCCGCCGCGGCGGCACGGCTTTCCGACCGCTCGCCATTCTACCATGCGCAGCTGCGGACGACCTGCGTGGCGACGCTGCTCCAGGGCGGCCACGCGGAGAATGCGCTGCCGCAGTCCGCGCAGGCCACCGTGAACTGCCGGGTGCTGCCCGGCACCGATCTCGCCGAGGTGGAGCGTACCATCCGTCGGATCGTGGCCGATTCCACGATCGAGGTGGCTGCGCTTCGGCCTGCCGTGCCCAGCCCACCGTCGCCGCTCGCGCCCGACGTCGAGCGCGCGATTCACGTGGCGACGCGAGCGCTCTGGGGTGCCCTGCCCATCGTGCCGAACATGGAGACCGGTGCGACGGATGGACTGTTTCTCCGCAACGCCGGCTACCCGGTGTACGGCGTGAGCGGCCTGTTCGTCGATCCCACGATCGTTGAGGACAATCGGGCGCACGGGCTGGACGAGCGAATCGGCGTCAAACAGTTCTACGACCAGCTCGAATTCACCTACCGGTTGCTGAAGGTGCTGGATGCGGCGCCGATCAGCTGAGCCCTCCGCGCGGCATGAGATCACTCCTGCTCGCCCTGACGCTTCCGGCGACGCTCGTCGCGCAGACGCGCACCGTCATCAGTCGCGATTCGCTCCAGTCCATCGTGAGCACGCGCGTTGCCGCGGGACGTTCGACCGGCCTCGTGGTCGGGGTGCTGTCACCCGATGGCCAGCGCACGGTGGTGAGCGCCGGCAACGAGCGGCCCGGCAAACCGGTGGACGTGCGCACCGTGTTCGAGATCGGCTCGATCACGAAAACATTCACGGCCATCGTGCTCGCCGACATGGTGCAGCACGGCGAGGTGCGCCTCGATCAGCCCGTGTCCGAGCTGCTGCCGCCGGGCACTCGCATTCCGGCGCGCAATGGCAAACAGATCACGCTGGGGGATCTGTCCTCGCAGATCTCCGGGTTGCCGCGTCTGCCGGACAACATGAAGCCGGTCGACGAGAGCAATCCGTACGCGGACTACACCGTTCAGCAGATGTACGATTTCCTCGCGCGCTACGAGCTGCCGCGGGATCCGGGTGCGCAGTACGAGTACTCGAACCTCGGCGTCGGGCTGCTCGGCCACGCGCTGGCGCTGCGAGCAGGGATGTCGTACGGGGCACTGGTGCGCGAGCGCGTCTTGGAGCCGCTCGGCATGACGCATACGGGAATCGCGCTCACGCCGGACATGCAGGCGCACATGTCGCTGGGACACGACGGCGACGGCGGCGTCGTGCCACTGTGGGATCTGCCGACGTTCGCTGGTGCGGGCGCGTTGCGCTCGTCCATGGAGGACATGCTGCGGTATCTCGCGGCCAACATGTCCCCGCCGAATACGCCGTTGGGTCGCGCCATCGCGACGTCGCATACGCCGCGGTTTACTGTGAACAACGCGTTGTCGCTCGCGCTCAACTGGCACATCACGAACTTCCGGGGCGACACGCTCATCTGGCACAACGGCGGCACGGCCGGTTTTCGCACCATGATCGCGTGGAATCCGGCGACGCACATGGGCGCCGTACTCCTTGGCAACTCGTCGCAGGATAACGAGGACATCGTGCGCCACATCCTGGCCGGCGCGCCGCTGGTCGCGGTCATCGTCCGGCACGAGGTGGCGCTCGGTGCCGACAAGCTGCGCGAGTACACCGGCACGTACCGTCTCGCACCCACCTTCGCGCTCGACATCACGGTCGACTCCGCGGGCGCCTGGTTGCAGGCAACCGGCCAGCCCCGCTTCCGGATCTACGCCGAGGCGCCCGACAAGTTCTTTCTCAAGGTGGTCGATGCGCAGCTCGAGTTCGCGCGCGACTCGACGGGACGCGTTTCCACAGTGACGCTCGTTCAGAACGGCGCGCGCAACGTTGGCGCTCGCGATGCGACAAAACCCTGACGCAGAATACGCAGAGTACGCAGAAGGACGCAGAAAAAAACTAAGGGCGGAAACCCATCACTATGGTTTTCCGCCCTTGTGGTTTTCTGCGACCATCTGCGTCAGGCAGTTGGAATCCACACCAATGCCGGCCCTACATGGGCAGCCAGTACGACGCCTTGATGAGG